>JBOFLR010000095.1:0-2039 GCA_051657965.1 Dermatophilaceae bacterium | reverse complement strand
GCACGCCGCGCTATGGCGCCTGCTACGTCGCACCAGTTGGGGCGACCACCCCGACTCGTGCGACATAGATGGCGACGTAAATGGTGACGACCTCCGGTGATGACGAGGTCCTCGGCCTGCCGGACGGTGTCGTCATCCGCCTGCCGTCAGCACTCGATGACGTTGACGGCCAGGCCACCGCGTGCGGTCTCCTTGTACTTGACCTTCATGTCCCGCCCGGTGTCGCGCATGGTGCGGATGGCCTGGTCGAGCGAGACCACCTGACGGCCGTTGCCGCGCAACGCGATCCGCGCCGCGGTGATCGCCTTGACCGAGGCGACCGCGTTGCGCTCGATGCACGGGATCTGCACCAGCCCGCCCACCGGGTCGCAGGTGAGCCCGAGGTTGTGCTCGATACCGATCTCGGCGGCGTTCTCGACCTGCGGTGCCGTGCCGCCCAGCACCTCCGTCAACGCACCGGCCGCCATCGAGCAGGCCGAGCCCACCTCGCCCTGGCAGCCCACCTCGGCGCCCGAGATCGACGCGTTCTGCTTGTAGAGCGTGCCGATCGCGGCGGCGGTGAGCAGGAACCGCACCACGCCGTCGTCGTCGGCGCCCGGGACGAATCGGGTGTAGTAGTGCAGCACCGCGGGGATGATGCCGGCCGCCCCGTTCGTCGGTGCCGTGACGATGCGCCCTCCCGAGGCGTTCTCCTCGTTGACGGCCAGCGCCCACAGCGTGACCCAGTCCATCGCGGCCAGTGGATCGCCGGGCTGCTCCTCGCGCAGCTGGCGGGCCAGCAGCGGTGCGCGGCGCTGCACCTTGAGCCCGCCGGGTAGCACGCCGTCGGTGCGGCATCCGCTCTCGACACACTCCTGCATCACCTGCCAGAGATGCAGCAGGCCGTCGCGCACCTCGGCCTCACTGCGCCAGGACAGCTCGTTGGCGAGCATCACCCCGCTCACCGGCAGGCCCGACTCCTCACAGTGGGCGAGCAGCTGCTCGCCGGTGGTGAACGGGTACCGCACCGGCGTGGCGTCGGGCACGATGGCGCCGCCGCCGACCTCGTCCTGATCGAGCACGAACCCGCCTCCGACGGAGTAGAACTCGCGCTGCCGTAGCGGCTGCTCGTCGTCGGTCGGCTGCGTCGACGCCCAGGCGGTGAAGCGCATCCCGTTGGCATGGAAGGGCAGCGTCGCCCGGCGGTGCAGCACGACGTCGGAGTCGGGGTCGCACGGCACGTCGTGAGCCCCGGCCAGGCGCAGCCGACCCGTCGTGCGGATGTCGTGGACCCGTGCGGTCGTCGCCGCGGGGTCCACCGTCTCGGGCTGCTCGCCCTCGAGCCCGAGCAGCACGGCGGGCAGCGAACCGTGGCCGTGACCGGTCGCGCCGAGCGACCCGAACAGCTCGGCACGCACCCGGCCGACCCGATCGAGCAGACCGTCGGCGCGCAGTCCCGAGGCGAAGGCGTTCGCCGCTCGCATCGGCCCGACGGTGTGCGAGCTCGACGGCCCGATGCCCACCGAGAACAGGTCGAACGCGCTGATCGCCATGACCGCCCAGTGTGTCACCCGCCGAGGTGTGGATGACGGGCTCGGGCACGTTAGCGTCATCCGTGTGGGCACCACCGAGGACGCACGTCGCGGGCAGGCCGCGCTTCCCGGGCTGCCCGAACCGCTCTACGGCGCGAGCCCGAGCAAGCTGCTCGCCTTCCTCGACTGCCCGCGGCGCTACCGGCTGCAGTACCTCGAGGGGCGCGAGAAGCGCGGGCAGCGCGCGCACACCTCGCTCGGTATCGCCGTGCACAACGCGCTCCGCGACTGGTGGGACGCCCGGGAGCCCACCCCGCAGGCCGGCGCCGGCCTGGTCGAGCAGGGCTGGATCGACGTCGGGTTCCGCGACGCCGCCCAGTCCCAGCAATGGCGGCGGCGGATGGCGGATGCCGTGCGCTCCTACCTCGGCGGGGTCGACCCGGCGGTCCGCCCGGCGGGTGTCGAGCGCACCGTGTCGTTCGTCAGCGACGACCTGCGGCTCTCCGGCCGGGTCGACCGGCTCGACGA
>JBOFLR010000094.1:0-3046 GCA_051657965.1 Dermatophilaceae bacterium | reverse complement strand
AGGTGCCCGGCCCCGGGAAAACCGGGGCCGGGCATGTGTGGGTCGGGTCAGCCGCGGTCGATGACGACTTCCGATACGTCGATCGACACGTCCGACTCGTCCCACTGCCGTGGGTGCATGTGCCAGACCATAGCTAGCGCTTGTGCCACGGCGAGCATGATGCCGCCGACCATGGCGAGGTTGATCACTTCTCCGCCTCCTCGCGGTCGAGGCGGATGTCAACGGTTCCGCCCTCGGTGACGGAGTCGTAGGCGTAAGCGCCTCGGAGTAGGGCCTGGCCGACGGTGGTCTCCTCGATCGTGCCGTCGCTGAGCTTGACCTTGATCTTGTCGGTGAGCTGCATGTCATCCTCCTGGGGGGTGGGTCGGTTCGGGGCGCGGTAGTCGCCGGGCTTGAACCATACGTGGTTGTGGTCGTAGTGGTTCTCGGTCGAGTTGCCGCGGTCGGCCATCTTGCGGCGGACGCCGGGCTGGACGACTGTTGAGGTGATGGTCTGCGCCCAGATGACGTGGTGTAGACGGAGCCGGTCGCGGTGGGTCCACAGGTAGTTGCGAATCCACTCGCCTGCGGCGTGGTTGCGGACCATGAGGTCAAGGGCCCGGCCGGAGCCGTGCTCCTTCCCACCACCCATGCCCCACATGAACCAGATGTCGTGGCCGGCGTCGGCCGCGGCGTCGAAGAGCTCGCGCGCGGTCGACAGGGTAGCGGGCTGAATGGACCCGAGCTTGGACGACGCGTATGCCCACCGGCTCTCACGGCTCACTGGTCGCCCTCCGGCTCGTCGGTGTCGTAGTCGTGGTGGGTGTGAGGCGGGGGCGGGGGGCCTGGCACATCGTGCTCGGCCGGGCTGCGCTGGCCGGCGGGGCCTGGCTCGACGGGATTGGTCATTGCATCTCCTGGGGTTGGGTGCGGTACTCGGCCACGCGACGTCGCGGGCGCGCGCGCTGACGGTTGCCGAGCCTACCGCCTGCGGACCTGTTGCACCAGGCGTGCTCGGGCTGTACGTCGTACGGGTCACCGCCGAGGACCACGTCTACGACATGGCCGACGTCCCAGGCTTCGATGGGCTCGATCGGGTTCTCGCATCTTCCACAGATGGCGGTGCCGGCCTCTACCTCTCGAGCGAGCCACTTCCTCGCGGCGGCTCGATGAGCGGCTGTGTCACGGGTGCGCATGCATGAGGATCATACTCGTGGGCCCCTGGCGGGGGCTGCAAGCGTGTCTGGTGCGCCCGCGGGTTGTGGTGACGGCCTGCCAGAGCCGGAGGGAGCGGGCGCACTGCACCCTATGACGGATGCAGTGCACGAGGCGGGACGCGGGGACGGTTTCTGCCGTCGCCGTCGGTCACGGTATGCGGTAGCACGAGCTGGTGCGCTCACGTGGTCGGTATGTGGGTCAGGACGGCTCGTGAGCGACGCACAGGGTGCCTGTGGTGCCCCAGCCCGGACACGCCTTGACCTGGGCGTCCTGACCCTCGGGGGTTGCTGCCTGTTCCGGGCAGCCTGAACCGGCACCCTCTGACGGTCGGTGGCCACGATGGTTGGTCGTGCCGATCGATCCCGTTCGGGGTTTTGGCCGTCGTTCGTAGCGGCCCTATGGGGTCAGGGCTCTACGTGAATAGATCTGGGAGGACAGCGGCGGGGTTATCGTCGTCGTCGGGGTGTGGGAGCTGGCCGGCGATACGTCGTTCGCGGCGTGACGCCGCGTCGAGGCCGTACCGCCACTCGGCGAGGTCGGCGCGGATCGAGGCGATGATCTCGGCGCGCTCGGTGTCGCTGATCGGCGTCTCCGGCTGAGCGCCGGGGCAGCGGTGGGTGCGGTGCACGATGGCGCCGCACGACAGGCAGGAGGGCTCACGCATCAGCACTCCTTGGGTAAGGGTCGGTCTGTCGAGAAGTGCCGAGCCCGGCCTCCACCCCTGCGGAGGCCGGGCGACCGACAGCTACCCAACTGTGGGGGAACCGTATCACAGGTTCTCGACCTTCGCGGCTGCTCGGCCGGCCTCGTAGCCCTCTTTCCAGCCGGCCTCGTGGGCGGTGTCGAGCATGCCGTTGGTTTGCTTCTCGATCTTGGTCAGCTGCACGTGCTGTTCCTGGGTCTGCGACTCGACCTTCGACCCGATGAGGAGGTAGGTCGCGAAGGGGCCGAGGAACAGAAGGAACCCTGCCTCGTCGATCTCCATCACTCTGAGGGTGACGTAGCCCGCGGCGCCGACGACGACGAGGACGATGCCCATCACGAGCTTGAGGTTCGGGTTGGGCTGGGATGGCTGAATGCTCACGCTGATCTCCTGAGTGCTGCGACGATGGTTCGGGTTCCGGTGTCCTCCAACAGGGTACCGGTGGAAGGCATCGCGGCCAGGGAGGCGATGTAGTAGCCCTTGTGCGCGGCGGAAAGCGGCGTCGCTGCGGCGCGGGGCAGTGACAGCCCGGAGGCGACCTTGTGCCACGTGGGGACGGTCGTGGGTGCTGTGGTGGCGCGGTACAGGACGGCCACCCAGTAGAGCGTGGGGGCGGCCACCACGAGGGGGGTGATGAGGGTCTGGGCGCGGTTGCCGGCGGCGAGAAGCGTGGTCGAGGCCACGGTTGCGCGCACGGGGCCGCCCGCGAGTAGCGGTTTGCCGTCGGTGCCGGAGCCGTATACGGCCATGGTCGTTTCGGTGGCGCCACCGACCTGGGCCGCCGCGACCTGGGCCACCACCGCGTCGTAGGTCCCGGCCGGCACCCACATCGGCAGCCACGACACGTCGCCCGAGGTCTGAGCGGATGCGGCGGTGGAGATGACGCGCTGCGGCATGAGAAGGCCACCGACAGCCGCGGGTAGGGCGACGCCCGGCCCGGCCGGACCTGTCGCCCCCGCGGGGCCTTGGGAGCCGGTCGCCCCGGCCGCGCCTGGGGCGCCTTGCGAGCCGGTGGCGCCGGTGGGTCCCGCTGCACCTGCGGGACCGGCCGGCCCGGCGGGCCCGGGCGGGCCGGTGGTGGACGCGGTGGCACCTTCACCGATGCGGGTGATGCTGAGATGCGTTCCGGGAGAGTCGGATAGAGGC
>JBOFLR010000093.1:0-2562 GCA_051657965.1 Dermatophilaceae bacterium | reverse complement strand
CCGACCGCATCGGGGGCGGTGTCCGAGATCGGCGGGGCGGCCCGCCACCGGCACATCGGGCCGGACGGCGAGGTGCGCGAGAGGGCCGTGCGCTGCCCCGACCACGCGTCCGCCCTCGTCCTGGCCCGCGACGCCCTGGGCACCGGCTCACCGGGCGGCGCCACCGGCGACGTCGTGGCGGTCGCCCACCGGGTCGTGCACGGCGGGCGCCGGTTCACCGCGCCGACCGTCGTCGACGACGACGTGCTCGCCGCGCTGCGCGAGCTGGCTCCGCTCGCGCCGCTGCACAACCCGGCGAACATCGAGGGCATCGTGCGCTCGTCCGAGGCGTTCCCCGGCGTGCCGCAGGTCGCGGTCTTCGACACCGGGTTCCACGCGACGCTGCCCGAGCCGGCGCACACGTACGCGGTCCCCCGCGAGTGGCGCGAGGACCACGACGTGCGCCGCTACGGCTTCCACGGCAGCTCGTACGCGCACGTGTCGCGGCGCACCGCCGCCCTGCTCGGGCGACCGCTCGAGCAGGTGCGCAGCGTCATCCTGCACCTGGGCAACGGGGCGAGCGCCTGCGCCGTCGACGGCGGTCGCAGCGTCGAGACCTCGATGGGGCTCTCGCCGGTCGAGGGGCTCGTCATGGGCACCCGCAGCGGCGACCTCGACCCGGCCCTTGGCGGCTACCTCGCCCGGGTCGCCGGTCTCCCCGCCGAGGAGTTCGACGCCGCCATCACCGGCCGCAGCGGCCTGGCCGCGCTGGCCGGGGTCTCCGACTTCCGCACCGTCGTCGAGCGCCGGGCGCGAGGGGATGACGCGGCGCGCCTCGCGTTCGACGTCACCGTGCACCGCCTGCGCAAGTACGTCGGGGCCTACGCCGCCGTGCTCGGGCGGCTCGACGCGCTCGTCTTCACCGGCGGCATCGGCGAGCACAGCGCCGAGCTGCGGGCGGCGGTCGTCGACGGGCTCGGGGTGCTCGGGCTCGAGCTGGACGCCGGGGCCAACGCCGACGGGCCTGCGGAGCGGTGGGTGTCGTCATCCGGCAGCGCGGCGCCGGTCTGGGTGGTGCCCACCGACGAGGAGCGCGAGATCGCCCGCGCCGCCCTGGAGCTGCTCGGCATCCCGCATACGTTCTGAACCGGCATCGCGAGCCGTCCCTGGACCGTTCCTCACGTCAGCTGGTGGTGCGAACCGCTGGTGAAGAACCGTCCAGGCGGGTGCGTCACCGTGGCTGCTGGCGCAGACGGCGTGTCGGCGACATCGCCATAGGGTGGCGACCATGGCGACGACCTTGCTCCGCGGTGGCCGCGTGCGCACTCCCGAACACCCCTCCGCGGCGGCTCTTCTCGTCGACGCCGGCCGGGTGGCGTGGCTCGGCGACGACGCCGGCGCCGCGCGGTGGGCGGATGACGTGGCGCAGGTCGTCGAGCTCGACGGCGCTCTCGTGCTGCCGGGGTTCGTCGACGCCCATGTGCACCTGTCGCGGACCGGGCTGGGGCTGCGGGGAGTCGACCTGTCCGCGGCGCGCTCGGTGCGCGAGGCGCTCGACCTCGTCGAAGCCGGGGCGAGGGCCGTGCGCGGCCGCCCGGTCTACGCGTTCGGGTGGGAGGAGCAGCGCTGGGCCGAGGGACGGCCGGTGACCTCCCGCGAGCTGGACCGGGCCAGCGCCGGGGGCGTGGTGTACGCCGCGCGGATCGACTCGCACTCGGCGGTCGTCTCGAGCGCCCTGGCCGCCGCGAGCGGTGCGGTCGGACTGGACGGCTGGACCGCCGACGGCTGGGTGACCAAGGACGCGAAGAACGCGGCCCGCGACGCGTTCGACGCTGCGATCGCGCCGGCACAGCGGCGGGCCGATGTGGAGGCGGCGCTGTGCCAGGCGGCCTCGGTGGGGGTCGTGGCGGTGCACGAGTGCGGCGGGCCGCTGCTGACGTCGACCGACGACTTCGCCGACGTGCTCGAGCTCGGCTCGCGCATCGATCTGCCGGCGACAGTGGGGTACTGGGCCGAGGCGGTAACCGACCCGGAGCAGGCGCGCGCACTTGCGGCACTGCACGGTGCGCGCGGGCTCGGCGGCGACCTCAACGTCGACGGGTCGATCGGGTCGCGCACGGCGTGCCTGCGAGCCGACTACGCCGACGCGCCCGGCCACCGCGGCACGACGTACCGCACGGCGACCGACGTACGCGACCACGTCGCCGCGTGCGCTCTCGCCGGGCTGCAGAACGGGTTCCACGTCATCGGCGACGGTGGGGTCGACCTCGTCCTCGAGGGCTACGAGCTGGCGGCGGAGCTGGTCGGAGTGGAGGTCGTGCGAGCGTCGCGGCCGAGGCTGGAGCACGTCGAGATGGTGTCGCCGGAGGGCGTCGCGACGATGGCGCGGCTCGGCATCCGGGCGAGTGTGCAGCCGGTCTTCGACGCGTGGTGGGGCGGGCCGGGAGGGATGTACGAGGCCCGGCTCGGGCCGGAGCGGGTGGCCGGCTCGAACCCGTTCGCCGCGATGGTCTCGGCGGGCGTGTCGCTGGCGTTCGGGTCGGACTCGCCGGTGACGCCGTTCGACCCGTGGGCCGCGGTCCG
>JBOFLR010000092.1:0-45299 GCA_051657965.1 Dermatophilaceae bacterium | reverse complement strand
CAGCTCGTGCTGCTGGCGATGGGCTTCCTCGGGCCGGAGCCGGGGGGTGTACTCGAGCAGCTCGGCGTGGCCCGCGACGAGCGCACCAACGTCGCCCGCGACCACCGCTTCATGACCGACGTGCCCGGGGTGTTCGTCGCCGGTGACGCCGGGCGCGGACAGTCGCTCATCGTCTGGGCGATCGCCGAGGGCCGCTCGGCCGCTCACGAGGTCGACGCCTGGCTGATGGGCAAGCCCTCCCGACTCCCGCGTCCCGTCGACCCCACCGACCGCCCCCTCACCGCCTGACCGTTCGTCCCAGCCCGTCGGCCACCCCGTCGTGGGACGGGTGCCGACAGCGCAGGATGCCGCGCGGCCGGCACCCCGCTGACGTCGACCACCTGTGGCTCGGGTGCCAAGGGCGCAGGATGCGGCGCGGCCGGCACCCTGCTGGCGTCGACCACCTGTGGCTCGGGTGCCAAGGGCGCAGGATGCCGCGCGGCCGGCACCCCGCTGTGCGAGGCGTCGTTCCGCCGGCCCGACATGTGGCCCGCGTCACGGTGGAAACGCTTGCACCATTAAGGTTCCGATCATGCGCCGCGCGAAGATCGTCTGCACCCTCGGACCCGCGACGAGCTCCGCCGAGAACATCCGGGAGCTGGTGCGTGCCGGGATGGATGTCGCCCGGCTCAACCTCAGCCACGGCGATCACGCCGACCACGCCCGGGTCTACGCCGACGTCCGAGCGGCGAGTGACGCCACGAGCCGAGCGGTCGGCATCCTCGCCGACCTCCAGGGCCCGAAGATCCGCACCGGCCGCTTCGCCGACGGACCGGTCGAGCTCGTCGTCGGCGCCACCTTCACCATCACCACCCGGCCGGTGACCGGCAGTGCTACCGAGGTCGGCACCACCTACGCCGGCCTCCCGGGCGACGTGACGCCGGGCGACCGCATCCTCATCGACGACGGCAAGATCGCGCTCGTCGCCACGAGCGTCAGCGACACCGACGTCGTCTGCCAGGTGCTCGAGGGCGGGCCGTTGTCGAACAACAAGGGCATCAACCTGCCCGGCGTCGCGGTGTCGGTGCCGGCGTTGTCCGAGAAGGACCGTGACGACCTGCGCTGGGCGCTGCGAACCCGCGTCGACATGATCGCGCTGTCCTTCGTGCGCACCGCCGACGACATCAAGGACGTCCACGCGATCATGGACGAGGAGGGTGTGCGGCTCCCGGTCGTCGCCAAGATCGAGAAGCCCCAGGCGGTCGAGAACCTCGACGAGATCATCCGCGCCTTCGACGGCGTCATGGTCGCCCGCGGCGATCTCGGTGTCGAGATGCCCCTCGAGGAGGTTCCGCTGGTACAGAAGCGGGCTTGCGAGGTCGCGCGCCGCCGCGCCAAGCCGGTCATCGTCGCGACCCAGGTGCTCGAGTCGATGATCGAGAACAGTCGCCCGACCCGCGCCGAGGCGTCCGACGCCGCCAACGCGGTACTCGACGGCGCCGACGCGTTGATGTTGAGCGGAGAGACCAGCGTCGGCGCCCACCCCTTCGCGGCGGTCCGTACGATGGCGCGCATCATCGAGAACACCGAGGACCAGGGGCTGCACCGCATCCGCCCGCTCGGCACGCGCCCGGCGTCCAAGGGCGGCGCGGTCACGGCCGCCGCGGCCGAGATCGGCGAGCTGCTCGGGGTGAAGTACCTTGTCACCTTCACGACCACCGGCGACTCGGCGTGCCGCCTGGCCCGGATCCGGCCGCACATCCCGATGCTCGCCTTCACCCCGAACCCGTGGACCCGCAGCCAGCTCGCGCTCTCCTGGGGCGTCGAGACGTTCCTCGTCGACGAGGTGCGGCACACCGACGAGATGGCCGTGCAGGTCGACGAGGTCCTGCTCGCGGCCGGTCGCGTCGTCGAGGGCGACTGCGTCGTGATCGTGGCGGGCTCGCCCCCCGGCATCCCGGGGTCCACGAACGCGTTGCGCGTGCACCGCATCGGCGATGCCAAGAACCGGGTCGCTCCCGCGTACAGCGACATCGCCCGGAGCGGGCCCACATGAGTACCGTCGGTATGCTGACCTCGCCCCGGCCGGGGTGGTGGAACGGCAGACACGGAGCACTCAAAATGCTCTGCCCGCGAGGGCGTGCGGGTTCGAGTCCCGCTCCCGGCACATGACCGAGAACTCCCGCCCGGCCACCCGCATCCTCGTCGCCGAGGACGAGGCGATCATCCGCCTCGACCTCGCCGAGATGCTCGGTGAGGCCGGCTACGACGTCGTCGGGCAGGCGGGCGACGGCGAGCAGGCCGTCGAACTGGCCCGGTCGTTGCGCCCCGACATCGTCATCATGGACGTGAAGATGCCGGTCATGGACGGCATCTCGGCCGCGGAGACCATCGGCAGGGAGCGGATCTGCCCGGTGGTGATGCTCACCGCGTTCAGCCAGACCGAGCTGGTCGAGCGGGCTCGCGACGCGGGCGTCATGGCGTACGTCGTCAAGCCGTTCACGGCGGGCGATGTCACACCGGCGATCGACATCGCGCTGTCGCGCTGGTCCGAGCTGAAGGCCCTCGAGGACGAGGTCGCCGACCTCGGCGAGCGGCTCGAGACCCGCAAGGCCGTCGACCGGGCCAAGGGCGTGCTGATGACCAAGCTCGACATCGGCGAGGCCGAGGCGTTCCGCTGGATCCAGAAGACGGCGATGGACCGGCGGATGGGGATGAAGGACGTCGCCGACGCGGTCCTGTCCGGCATGGAGCACGCCTGACGGCTCGGCCGCCCGGACTGTCACGGACCGGATCGCCGCCATCGGCGGCTCCTGCCCAGCGCCCGGTGTCGACGATGCTCTATCGCGCGGCCCCACCGGGCCCTATCCTCTGGTCTCTGGGACGGTGCTCGCCGACATGCGCTTCTGACGCGCTGCGATGCCGCTTCGAGACGCGGAGGTGTCGTGGGTAGGCGCACGGTCGAGGTGCACATGGTCGACCCCACCGATCTCCGCGATCTGGGCGTGCTGTGGCTGGCCGCCAAGGTCGACGCCGGAACCAGCCGCGAGGTGTGCACCCGAACCCTGGCCGACGGTCGTTTCGCCGCCGCGCTCGGCCGGCTGGGGGTCCAGGCATTCCTCGCCCGTCTCGACCAGGAGCCGGTGGGCTACGTCATCACCTCCGACAACCCGTTCGGTCTCGGTCCCACCGCCGAGGTCGCGGTGGAGCAGCTGTGGGTCCGGCCCGACGTGCGGCGGCACGGCGTGGCCAAGGCACTGCTCGGCGCGGTGCTGGGCGCGGCGGAGCGGGCCGGGTGCGAGACGGTCGTGTCGAACGTGCCGACGAGCAGCCGGGAGGCGAACCGGTTCTTCGCCCGGCTCGGCTTCGGTGCGGTGACGGTGCGCCGGGTGGTGTCCACGACGGCGTTGCGTCGTCGCCTCGCGCCGGCTACTGCCGACACCGGAACCGAGCTGCTCCGCCGCCGTCGGAACCTGCGCCATCGGGCGTTCCCCCCGAGCCGCTCCGCGTGAGACGTGAGCTGCGCCATCCACGCCATCCACGCCATCCACGGCATCGCGCCGACGTGGTCGGCGACGGTCAGGCGCCAGGGGCGCCGTCGCGGATCAGACAGGTGATGCGGCTCGTACAGACCCGGCGGCCGTCGTCGTCGGTGACGACGACCTCGTAGCAGGCCAGTGTCCGGCCGAGACTGAGCGGGGTGGCCGTGCCGGTGACCAGGCCCGAGCGGGCCGCGCGATGGTGGGTGGCGTTGATATCGAGACCCACCACCGCCTTCCCGGGCCCGGCGTGCAGCTGCGCGCCGATCGACCCGAGGGTCTCGGCGAGCACCACCGATGCACCGCCGTGGAGGAGACCGTACGGCTGGGTGTTGCCCTCGACCGGCATGGTCGCCACCAGCCGGTGCGCCGACGCCTCGACGACCTCGATGTGCATGCGGTCCATCAGCGAGGAAGGGTTCATCGCCCGCATCGCCGCCAGGCCTTCCGCAACACCCGGGCCGGGCGTCTCGGATGAACTCGGGGCGGGCGTCTCGGATGACGCGCGCGCGTCATCGTGGTGCCTGCTCGCCTCGCCGTGAGCCGAGGTGGGTGAGGCGGGTCCGGGGACGGCGGAGCTGTCGGTCATGGTCGATAGGCTGCCACGCGTGAAGCTGCTGCTCCTCGACGGCCACTCCCTCGCCTATCGCGCGTTCTTCGCGCTTCCGGCCGAGAACTTCTCCACCAGCACCGGCCAGCACACCAACGCCGTCTACGGCTTCACCGCGATGCTCATCAACGTGCTCCGCGACGAGGCGCCCACCCACGTCGGCGTCGCGTTCGACGTGTCCCGCAAGACGTTCCGGGCCGAGGAGTACGCCGAGTACAAGGCCGGCCGCAGCCAGACGCCGACGGAGTTCTCCGGGCAGCTGCCACTGCTGCGTGAGGTGCTCGACGCGTTGCGCATCAGGCATGTCGGCGTGGAGGGCTTCGAGGCCGACGACGTCATCGCCACCCTGACCCGGCAGGCCGTCGAGGGCGGCGGCGAGGTGGTCGTGTGCACCGGTGACCGCGACGCGTTCCAGCTCGTCTCCGAGCAGGTCACCATGCTCTACCCGGTGCGCGGTGTCTCCGAGGTGTGGCGCATGGATCCGGCCGCGGTCCAGGAGAAGTACCTCGTGTCGCCCGAGCGGTACAGCGACCTCGCCGCGCTCGTCGGCGAGACCAGCGACAACCTGCCGGGCGTGCCGGGTGTCGGCCCGAAGACCGCGGCCAAGTGGCTCACCCAGTACGGCGACCTCACCGGCGTCGTCGCCCACGCCGACGAGGTCAAGGGCAAGGCCGGTGACAACCTCCGCGCCCACCTCGACGGCGTGCTCCGCAACCGGCGGCTCAACCGGCTCGTCGACGACCTCGATCTCCCGCTCGGCATCGCCGATCTCGAGCGGAACAGCTGGGACCGCGAGGAGGTGCACCGCGTCTTCGACGGCCTCGAGTTCCGGGTGCTCCGCGAGCGGCTGTTCTCGACGTTCGAGGTCGAGGCCGACGAGGTCGAGGGCGGTTTCGACCTCGGTGGTGCCGAGCTCTCGGTCGAGGATGCCGTGGCTCATCTCGCCGACGACGGTGCCGTCACGGTGCCCCACGGGCTCGTCGTCGTGGGTCACTACGCAGCGGGTGCCGGGGATGCCGCCGCCCTCGCCGTCGCCGTCGAGGGCGGCGGTACCGTCCATATCGACTTGACGGCGCTGGACCCGCGGCAGGAGGCGGTGGTCGCGGCGTGGCTCGCCGACGAGGGCGCCCCGAAGGTGCTCCACGACGCCAAGCCGCAGCTGCAGGCGCTCTCGGCGCGGGGGATGACGCTGCGCGGCGTCGTCAGCGACACCGCGCTGGCCGCCTACCTCGTGCGGCCCGACCAGCGCGCCTACGACCTCGAGGACCTCGTCGTGCGCCACCTCGGCCGCGAGCTCAAGGCGGAAGCCGGGCCGGCGACGGCCGGGCAGGGCACCCAGGGGACCCTGGACTTCGACGCCGAGGAGGGCGACGACACCGCCGTCCGCGACGCCATGGTGCGGGCGCGGGCGGTGCTCGAGCTGTCGGTCGTGCTGGCGGAGCGGCTCGACGAGACCGGCGGCACCGGCTTGATGCGTGACCTCGAGCTGCCGCTCGTCGGCATCCTCGCCGCCATGGAACGCGTCGGCATCGCCGTCGACGAGCCCGCGCTCACGGCGCTCGAGGCCGACTTCGATGCCAAGATGCGCCAGGCCCAGCTCGACGCCTACGACGCCATCGGCCGGCACGACGTCAACCTCGGCAGCCCGAAGCAGCTCCAGGAGGTGCTCTTCGACCAGCTCGGCATGCCGAAGACCAAGCGCACCAAGACCGGCTACACCACCGACGCCGACGCGCTCGCCGACCTCTTCGTCAAGACCGAGCACCCGTTCCTCGAGGCGTTGCTGCGGCACCGCGACACCGCTCGCCTCCGGGTCACCGTCGAGGGCCTGATCAAGTCGGTCGCCCCCGATCGGCGCATCCACACCACGTACCTGCAGACCATCGCGGCCACCGGGCGGCTGTCGTCGACCGAGCCGAACCTGCAGAACGTGCCGATCCGCACCGAAGAGGGGCGCCGCATCCGGGAGGTGTTCGTCGTCGGTGAGGGCTTCGAGTCGCTGATGTCTGCCGACTACAGCCAGATCGAGATGCGCATCATGGCGCACCTGTCCGGCGACGAGGGGCTGATCGAGGCGTTCCGCACGGGGGAGGACCTGCACCGCTTCGTCGGCGCCCGGGTGTTCGGGGTGCCGCCGGCCGAGGTCACCCCGGAGATGCGCAGCAAGGTCAAGGCGATGAGCTACGGCCTGGCGTACGGTCTCTCGGCCTTCGGGCTGTCCAAGCAGCTGACCATCTCGACCGGCGAGGCCCAGGAGCTGATGGACGAGTACTTCGCCCGCTTCGGCGGCGTGCGCGACTATCTTCGCGAGGTCGTCGCCGAGGCCCGGGCCACCGGCTACACCGCGACCATGCTCGGCCGGCGCCGTTACCTCCCTGACCTGACCAGCGACAACCGGCAGCGCCGCGAGGGTGCCGAGCGGATGGCGCTCAACGCGCCGATCCAGGGCTCGGCCGCCGACATCATCAAGCTCGCGATGAAGGGCCTCGATGCCGCGCTGCGCACCGAAGGTGCACGCTCGCGGATGCTGCTCCAGGTGCACGACGAGCTGGTGCTCGAGGTGGCGCCGGGGGAGCGCGAGGCACTCGAGGCGCTGGTGCGCCGCGAGATGGGCGCGGCGGCCTCCATGGACGTCCCGCTCGACGTCAGCGTCGGGGTGGGCCGCTCCTGGCACGACGCCGCCCACTGACGCCCTTCGTCGCGATGAGCGCAGCGACGTTGCTCGCCCACGCGGACGCGCTGGTGTCCGGGACACCGCTGCTCCAGGTCGCCGTCGACGGATGGTGGGAGCGTGCTCGCGAGATATCACTGCCCACGACGACCGCCATCCATCTCGAGCCAGCCGGGGATCTTGCGGTCGAGCTGCTGTGGTGGGGTCCGCCCGCTGTCTTCGTGGGCGCCCGGTTCGTGGGTGAACGGCCACCGATCGACCGGCTCGTCCGACCGGAGACGTGGACCCCGTCGGCGGCCGTCGAGGTCCTCTTGGACGGGCTCGTCGGGTCGGTGACACATGTCGAGCTCGGACAGGTGAACGCCTGGCGTTCAGTCGGTCCGTCGGCGATTCCGGTGCACGCGAGTCACGGACAGGTCGAGCACGTCATCGACACGCGGCCAGATCTTCGTGCCGGTCCGGGCGCCGTCGCGCTGGAGATGGTGATCGGCGCCTGCCGCGCGGTGTGGTGCGGGGTCGAGACAGGTGCTGACGCCGGCCGGATCGTCCAGGTGCTCGACGTCGCACGCCAGCCGTGAGGTGATCCGGCAGGTGGCCCGCGTCATCCGGTGGGTTGGCGGCGCACCCGTCCCTGGGCGGTGACGAGCAAGGCCACGCCGTAGCCGGCGGCCACCAGGCCGCCCCACAGCATGGTCGTCGCGATGTCCCGGATGCTGTCGTGACGAGCCGCGGCGACCACGACGCCGCAGCCCGCGGCGACCAGCCAGACGACGTACCCGAGGCGGTGGTCGCCTCGGGCGAGCCGCCAGTAGACGAGCACCTGGACGACCGACCAGGTCGCACCGACTGCGGTGAACAACACCACGTCGACGCTTCGGCCGGCGTAGCCCGAGCCGCCGACCAGTCCGATCAGCGAGCCGGGGAAGGTCGCGGCGACGGCGACACCGGCCAGGGCGACCACCACGGTGGAGCCGACCGCGGCCACCGGACCGAACCGCACGCTGCCGCGCGCCATGCGCGGGTAGAAGAGCGTCGCGAGAAACGCCGGCCCCCAGAACGCGGCCTTCGAGAACACGGCGAGCACGGCGTACGCACCGGATTCTTCGGGTCGCAGGAAGGTGCGCGCGAGCGGGGTGTCCATCGTCGTTACGGCGAGCAGCGCCGCCGTCGAGGTCGACCCCTGTACGACGGCTCGCAGCCAGGGCCGGATCGACGACCGCGCCGGCGCACGTCGCCACCCCGGGAGGAGGACGGCCATGGCTGCACCAGCGGCCAGCCAGGCCGCCACGGCGGTGAGCGCCACGACTCCGACGACACCGAGATCGAACAGGGCGGCGACGGCGGCGGCGGTGAAACGGAGCCCCGCGGTGACCACGGAGACGACGCCCATCGCGACGAACCGCTCCGCACCGTGCAGACAGCCCAGCACGGCATGGACGACGAACGTGGGGAACACCGTCGTCGCGACCACGGCGGCGGCGAGCGGGCCGTCGAGGTCGAACAGCGCCGTGAGCACCGGGGCGCCCGCGAGCACCACGACGGATGCCGTGCCGCCCAGTGCCGCTCCGGTCGCCAGGGCGGTGCGCTGCACCCCGGCACCGTTCGTGGCGACCTGCCGGGCGCCGACGAGCTGCAGCGCGAGGGCGGGGACACCCGCGAGCACGCCGACCGCGAGCAGGGCCGCGACCGCACCGAGCTCGCCGGGTGTCAGCGCTCGGTTGAGCACCAGCGCAGCGCCGTACGCGAGCACGTTCGCGAGCAAGGTGGCCACCCCGACGACGCCAGCGTGGATGCCGCCTCGCCGCACCCCGCCCGCAGAGGTGTCGACGTCCGCCGATGCGGCGGGTCTGGACGGCGTCGGCACGGACGAAAGCGTACGGCCGCCGGTCACCCGCCCGTAGGCTGACGGGCGTGGCCGCGCCCGTTCCCCCGGTCGACGGGACTAGGTCCTGGTCGCGGCTCAGCTCGGGAGTGGTGGCCGCCGCACTGGCGTCGGTGGTCGTCACGGCGGCCGTGCTCCGCGGTGTGACGGGTTCCGGGCCGTACCTTGTCCGCGACTTCGTGGCCGTCCCGAGGCCGGCCCGGCCGCGGTCCTTCCTCCCGGCCACACCCGAGGCGCTGCGCGCGTGGCCGCTGGACGCAGCATCGTGGGCCGCCAGCTGGCTGGTCCCCACCGGCGTGCAGCAACGTCTGCTCCTGACGGCGTGCGTCCTCCTCGCCGGGTGCGGTGCAGGTCTGCTCGCCGCGCGATGGGGACCCGGCCCGGCGGTGGCCGCGAGCTGGCTGGCGGCGTGGAACCCCTACGTCGCAGAACGGCTGCTGCTCGGGCAGGCACCGACGTTGCTGGCGTACGCCTGCCTTCCGTGGCTCGTCCTCGCCGTGCGCCGGTGCCCACCCGGTCCGCTGCGTCTGCTGGCGGTCGCGGCGGCATCTGCGCCGGCTGCGCTGACACCGTGGGGAGGCACGCTCGCCGTGAGTGCCGTACTCGCCGCCGTGCTGTCCCGGCACGACCGTTCGGTCCGGTCGGTGCTCACGGTGACGTCGGTGCCGCTCGTCTGCTGCCTGCCCTGGATGGTGCCCGCCCTCCTGGTGGGTGGCGTGTCGGCCGACCCGGACGGGGCGGTCGCGTTCGCGATCGCGGACGATACCGGCCTGGGGGTCTGGCTCTCCGGGCTCACCGGCGGCGGCATCTGGGCCGAGGGGGCGCGGCCGGCCTCCCGGTCGTCCGTGCTCGCACAGGCTGCCTCTCTCGTGGGGGTGGCGCTTGCGCTCGGTGGAGGCCTCTGGTGGGCTCGGCGCCGCGACCGCCGCGCCGTCCTCGCCCTGGTCGCCGTCCTCGCCCCGGCGACGATGGCCTGGTTCATGTCCGGACCGGCCCTCGGTGCGCTGACCGCACTACAACGGTTCCCCGGCGCCGCCCTGGTGCGCGACCAGCACCGCACGCTCGCACCCGCGGTGCTCGCGATGGCGGTCCTCCTGGCCGTCGTGGTGCACCGGGTGGCGACCGCCGACCGGGTCGCCGGCCTGCTCGCCGGCTGCGTCCTCGCCCCCGGCATCGCGGTCGCCACCGTTCCCGACCTGCCCTCCACCCTCGCGGCCACCTACCGCTCGACCGCCTTTCCCGGCGACTGGGACGAGGCGCTGTCGGCGCTCGTCCGCGACGCCGATCGGCCGGTGGTGCTGTCCCTGCCGTGGCAGCCACTGCGCCGCCCCTCGTGGGCCGGAGCCACGCCGTTCCTCGACCCGCTGCCGCGCGCCGTACCGGGTGAGGTGCTGTCCTCCACCCAGCTCCGGGTTCGCCGCGACGGCCGGCTGCTCGTAGTCGACGACACACCTCGCGCCGAGGCGGCCGACTGGGTTGCGGGCCGGGTCGATCCGGCGAGCCTGAGCCGCCACGGCGTCACGCACGTGGTCGAGTGGCTCGGCACCCCGGGAGCGCTGCCCATGTCCCGTGGGGGGTGGCGCGTGGTGCACCGCGGTCCCGGCTTCGTCGTGTGGGATGTCCGCGCGGCGCGCTGAGCCTCGACGACGCGGAGTGCATTGTCGGCGTATTCGTAGCGTTTCTCCAGGGAGACGCTAGGATGCCGTGACCGTTGCCCCAGAGAGGTGTCGATCCGTCGATGAGTGAGATAACCACTGCCCGAGGTTCCGCCCGTTCGGGGCTCGTCCTTCTCCTGGTGAGTCTGCTGGCCGGCGTCGGCATGGCGTTCGCCGCCGCGGCCACGATCGTGTCGACCAGCGGTCCGGGTGACGGCGCCGCGGTCACCGACGGTCAGCAGCAGCCGCTTCCCCCCGAGGAGCTTCTCGAGTACGGCGGCTGACCAGCCGTCGCGTCCGGCGGGAGGCCGGACGTGGAGCCGGCGACACGTCATCCGTGCCGGCGTCGAGCCGGTCACCGGTGGCCCGATCCCGGAGCACCGAGTCCCAGGCGGCGATCGTACGCGACCAGGTGAATCGTTCCGCGTGGACGATGGCAGCCGCCCCGAGCGCCCGACGTGCCGCGTCGTCGAGCAGTAGCGAGTCGACCACCGCGACCAGGTCGTCGAGGTCGTCCACCAGCCGGCCGGTCACGCCGTCGAGGATGGACTCGCTCAACCCTCCCGCGCCCCGGTAGGCGACGGTCGGCGTGCCGTGCGACGCGGCCTCGACGACACAGAGGCCCCACCCCTCCTTGACGCTCGGCGCCAGGGCCACCCAGGCCTGCGCGAGCTCGCTGTGTTTGGTGAGCTCGTCGACGTGACCGAGGAACTCGACACGGGACGCGACGCCGAGGGCTCGGGCTGCCTCACGGACCTCCGCACTCCACCACCCGTCGCCGACGACGTGCAGGCGCAGCCCGGGATGGCGCTCCTGGAGGCGGGCCACCACCTCGAGCGCGTGCTCGACGCGCTTGTGCGGCACGACGCGACCGAGCATCACCAGACGAGGGTCGCGGCTCCGCGGTGTCCCCGTGGCGAGCGCGGGCTCGGTGCCGTTGTGGATGACGGCGACGTCGCCGGCTCGCACGCCGAGAGCGGCGAGCTCCTCGCGGGTGCGCTGTGACACCGCGACGTACTGGGTCCCGCGGAAGACCCGCGGCGCGACGCGGGACTCGAGGAACCAGCCCACTCGAGCGGCCACCGGTCCGACGACGATGGGCCACTGCTCCCGGTGTACGTGGTGGACGAGGACGACGACCGGAGACGTGGTCGCGAGCCGCGCCCAGAAGGGGACGCCGTTCTGGGTGTCCACCACCACGTCGAAGGCGCCTTCGGTACATTCCAGACGACGCAGGCGGCGCAGCGAGGCGGGATACACGCCGAGACGACCGCCCTGACGCAGCACGCGCACGCCGCGCCGGGTCTCCGTTCGCGGGGCCCCGGGATGTGCCGCACAGAGCATCGTGACCTCGTGACCGGCGGCGGCCAGGCCTTCGCAGACCGTCTCGGCGTACTTCTCGGCGCCGCCTCCCTCGGGATGTGTAGAGTCCCGCCAGTTCATGAAGGCAATGCGCACGTGTGCTCTCTCCTACGAGGCCGGAGACGGATGCTACCTCAGGACCTCCGCCCTGATCCGGTGGTTGCCGACCGGCCGTCGCTCGCGAGGTCGGTGGGGCTCTTCCGGGCGTTTCGCGTCGAGCAGACCGACCCCGACCGCTTCTACGGCGTACTTGCGGCCGACTCCGTGGCACTGCTCGGGCGGTGGACCGGGCTGCACGGGCGTCGCGTGCTCGACATCGGCGGCGGTCCCGGCTACTTCTCGGAGGCGTTCGGCCGGGCGGGAGCGCACTACGCCGGCCTGGAGCCGGACGCCGGCGAGATGACCGCTCGAGGCGGTGTCGCCGGCATCGCGGTACGCGGCTCCGGCCTGAGCCTTCCGGTCGCCGACCGGAGCGTCGATGTCGCGTTCTCCAGCAATGTGCTGGAGCACGTGGCCGACCCGATCCGGATGGCCGAGGAGATGCTCCGGGTCACCCGGCCCGGCGGGGTGATGTTCCTGTCCTGGACGCCGTGGTTCAGCCCGTGGGGCGGCCATGAGACGTCGCCGTGGCACTACCTCGGGGGCACCCGGGCAGCCGACCGCTACGCGCGCCGGCACGGGCGCCGCCCGAAGAACGACCTCGGCCGCACCCTGTTCCGCTGCCACGTCGGCCCGATGGTCAGGTGGGCACGCGCGGTGCAGAAGGCGGGTCGCGCCGAGGTCCTCGACGTCTTCCCGCGCTACCACCCGTGGTGGGCGCAGTGGGTGATGGCGGTGCCCGGCGTCCGGGAGGTCGCCAGCTGGAACGCGGTGATCGTCATCCGCGCGACATGACATCGGCCGTCACCGAGCACGCCTCGGCCGACACCCCAGGCGGGCCCGTGGCGCCTGCTGCCGTCCCCCGAGCCGACAGCGACGACACCGGCGACATCGGCGACGCCGCACTGTGGCGGGTCCGGCTGCTCGCCGGCGTCGTGCTGCTTGCCGCGGTGGCCTTCCGGCAGTCGGGTGGACTCACCGTGCCCGATACCAAGCTCGACCTCACCGCCGCCCCCGGCGCCTTCCTCGGCCGCGCGCTGCACATGTGGGACCCGAACGGGGCGTTCGGGCAGCTGCAGAACCAGGCGTACGGCTACCTGTTCCCCGTCGGGCCGTTCCACTGGGCTCTCGGCGCGGTTGGAGTACCCGAGTGGGTCGTTCAGCGGCTGTGGTGGACGGTGGTCCTGTCCACCGCCTTCCTGGGACT
Organism: Dermatophilaceae bacterium; assembly: GCA_051657965.1. Lineage (GTDB taxonomy): Bacteria > Actinomycetota > Actinomycetes > Actinomycetales > Dermatophilaceae > JBOFLG01. The sequence continues at coordinate 32,295 of JBOFLR010000092.1, read as the reverse complement.
GTGGCGCCTGGCCGGTGCACTCGGCATGGGTTCGCCGTGGGGGCGGTACGTCGCCGCGCTGCTCTTCGCCCTCGGGCCGCGGTTCGTCTCCGAGCTCGCGGTGACGTCCGTGGAGGTCTGGCCGATGGCGGTGGCCCCCTGGGTCTTGGTGCCGCTCGTCGACCCACGTGAGCGGAGCCTGCGGTGGCGGGTCACCCGATCGGCACTCGCGTTCTCGCTTACCGGAGGCATCAACGCGGTGGTGTCCGGAGCGGCGCTGATACTGCCCACGCTGTGGTTCGTGACCCGCAGACCACTCGGTGTCGCGGCACGTCACCTCGGAGCCTGGTTGCTGACGGTCGGCGCGGTGTCGCTGTGGTGGCTGGTACCCCTGCTCCTCCTCGGCCGATACAGCCCGCCGTTCCTCGACTGGATCGAGAACGCCGGTGTCACGACGTCGTCGGCGAGTCTCTTCGAGGCGCTGCGTGGAACCACGCCGTGGCTGAACTACCTGAGTGGTCCGGCCGGACCGTCCTGGCCTGCCGGCTGGCAGCTCGTCACCTCGCCGGCTCTGATCCTCGCGACCACCGTCACCGCGGGGGTCGGTCTCGTCGGCATCGCGCTGGCGCCGCGCCGTCTTCGTGGTTTCCTCGCTCTCGGTGTTCTCGTCGGACTCGCGCTCGTCACCGCGGGTCACACCGGCGCGGTGCAGTCGCCGGCCGCGCCGTCGCTCCAGACGCTGCTCGACGGCGTGCTCGCGCCGCTCCGGAACACGCACAAGTTCGAGCCGGTCATCCGCATACCGATCGCCCTCGGTCTGGCGACGGCACTCACCCGGCTGGCGGCCTGGACCCGTCGCCGTGGTCTCGCGACATGGCTCGTGCCGGTCTCGGCACTGTCGGTGATCGGGCTCGCGGCGGCGCCCGCGGTGAACGGCGGGATGGCCAGACCGGGCGGCTACCCGGCGCTCGCCGGGTACTGGCGCGACGCGGCGCAGTGGCTGGACGCTCGTGCGGAAGCGGGGACGGTGCTCGTCCTGCCGGCTGCCGCCTTCGGAGACTTCGTGTGGGGGTCGACCAGGGACGACCCGCTCCAAGCTCTGTCGTCGCGACCGTTCGCGGTCCGCGACGCGGTACCGCTGGGATCGGCGGGGTCGACGCGGTGGCTGGATCTGGTCGAGCAGGTCTCGCAGTCCGGCGTCGGGGGAGACCGGCTCCGCGCCGCACTGGCCGACGCCGGCATCCGGCACGTACTCGTGCGGAACGACCTGCGTGCGGATGCCGCCGACATCGGCAACGGACAGGCGCTGCGGGTCCACGAGGCGTTGGCGTCGGCCGGAGCACGCCGAGTCGCCACGTTCGGGCCTCCGACCGGGCCCCCGCCCGGACTGCCCGCCGAGTCCGGGTCGACCACCGTCGACCAGCGGACCCGGCTCGCCTATCCCGCGCTCGAGGTCTTCGCCGTCGGCGCAGGGGCCGACGCCCGAGTGGTCCGGCCGGACGATCTCGCGCTCGTCGACGGAGCTGCCGAGGACGTCCCGGACGCGCTGCGCGTGGCCGGTGCTGGCGCGGCGGTCGTCGGTTCAGACACACGCAAGCTGCCTCGGGTCCTGGCCAAGCAGGCGACCCGGGTCCTCACCGACGGCAACCACGATCGAGAGGTCTCCTTCGGTCGAGCGAGCAACAACAGGTCTCCCGTCCTGGCGGCGGACGACGTGCGCCGCACCGGCCGACCGGTCGACCGGTACGTCTCGGATGCTGCTGCCCCGATGACCGTACGGCGAGGTGTCGGTGTGCTGACCTCGGTCGCCGCGTCGTCGTCGGCGTCTGATGCCGACGCGTGGCGACGGCTCGGTCCCGGCCACGGGCCCTATGCGGCCGTCGACGGCGACCTCTCCACGGCATGGGTCTCGGGCCGGTTCGGCGCGTCCTTCGGGGAATGGATCGAGCTGAGGTTCACCCGGCCCGTCGACCCGTCCGGACTGAGCGTCGCGCTCGAGACGCTGCCTCGGCGCGCCGGCACACCCCGTGAGGTCCGCGTCGACACCGATACCGGCAGCGCGACCTCTCGGATGCTGTTGCGCGACGGCCTGCAGCGGGTCGCCGCTCCTGCGGGATCGACGAGCCGGCTCCGCCTGACGGTCGTGGCCGTCGAGGAGAGGTCCACGAACGGCGTCTCGATCGCCGAGGTCGCGATGGCGGGGATCGACCTCGGGACCGAGCTGGTCGTCCCGGCGCCGATCGTCGGATCGCCGGACCGGATCGTGCTGCGACGGGCCGAGGACGGGCGGAGACAGTGCGCCTGGGTCGTCGACCGTCCGCTCTGCACCCCCGGCAGCCTGCGGCATGCCGAGGCCGAGGGCGGCATCCGGCGCCGGATCGAGCTGCCGACCGCGTTCGAGGGGTCGATGAGGGGCCGCGTCGTCGCGCGCCCGGGCAGTGAGATCGAGCGACTTCTGAGCGGGATGACCAGTGCGACCGTCGTGGCGAGCAGCCGCGCGGTGCGCGAGCCGTACGGGCGACCTGCGGCTGCGCTCGACGGCGCGCTGAGTACCGGATGGGTCGCCGGAGCCGACGACGAGCTCCCGACGTTGCGGGTCCGATTGCCCCGCTCCCGACCGGTCGACCGCGTGCAATTCCAGCGCGACGCCTATCTCGCCGCCTCGGCACCTCGACGAGTGCAGGCGGTGCTCGACGACGGCCCGCCCATCGACCTGACGGTGGATGACGAGGGATACGTGCGATGGCCCCGCCAGATCGTGCGGACCATCGAACTACGGATCACCGACGTGTCCCCCCTCCGCTCGACCGACTCGGTCACCGGCTTCGTCGAGATCCTCCCGGTCGGAGTGTCGGAGCTCCTCGTGCCGGGCCACGATCCGCGGGGAGGCCTGACCGCCTCCTCGGCGACCGGTGCGCCCTGTGGTTTCGGTCCGGACCTTCAGATCGGAGGTCGCCGGTACGAGACCGCGGTCGAGGGCACGGTCGCGGACGTACTCCGTGGCCGTGCGCTGAGCTGGACGGTGTGCGGTGACGACGTCGACGTCGAGGTGCCACCCGGACCGGTGGACGTCACGGCACGGAGTACGACGACGTTCGAGCCGGTGGAGCTGTCGATCGGGGCCTCGGTTCCGACGAGTTCGACTGCCGGCAGGTCGGTGGCTGCCCGGCTGGTCCGGCCCGATCCCTCGTCGCTGGAGGTTCGAGTCCCGGGGTCGGGTACGGCGACGTTGCTGGTCGTCCCGCAGAACCACAACGGTGGCTGGGTCGCCCGGGACGCCGACGGGACACGCCTGGACGACGTTCGAGTATCCGGCTGGCAGCAGGGGTGGGTCCTGCCCCCGGGCGGAGCGAGGACGATCACCGCCTCGTTCGCCCCGAATGGTCCCTACCAGGCGGCGCTGATCGGCGGAGCGATCGCCGTCCTGCTGGTGCTCGTCCTGGGCTTCTGGGATCCCGGCACCAGGGGCAGCCGCCCGCCGCTCGCCAGGCGGCTGCATCCGGTGGGGTGGCCCGCACTGATCGTGGCGTCGGCCGCCGGTGTCGCCGGGCTCGCCGGGGCGGCGTGCGCTGCCGTGGGTGTCGTGCTCGCCGCACTGCTCGGGCGCCGGCGTCGGAGCCCGGCCCTGGCGCTGGTCCCGCTCGTGCTGGCCGGGGTGGTCGTCGTGGTCGCGCCGGCATGGCCGGCTGCGCGCCCTGCTGTCGACGCGGCCCTCGTTCAGGGTTCGGTCCTGGTCGCGGTGGCCGCCTGCGCCGTCGCGGGCGTCGTGCGAACCGGACGCTCGACCGCGGGTGAAGGGGAACGGCGCCGGCCACGACGCATGATCGGTCGCTCGACGCCGTAGTAGCTGAGCGTGGCGACCGCGACCGCGCCGACCAGGGTCGGGACGTAGAGGCGCCAGAACCCGCCGGTGAAGACCTGGTGGTCGGTCCACGACTGGACGAGCGCGAGGACGATGAGGTGATAGCAGAAGATCCCGTACGAGATGTTGCCGAAGAAGGTGCCGAGAGCTCCCCCGAGACGTCGGACACCGGGCGGATCGGCGGTACCAGAGCGCGCTGCGACCGCGGGAAGCACCGCCATCGCACCCAAGGTCGCGTAGGCCAGGCTCTTGACCACGGCCTGGCCGGGTGTCGCCTGTGCCAGGGAGTACGGCCCGGCGACCGGGGAGATGACGACGAGGTACACCGCCGCCGCCGCGCCCCACACCGTTCCTGGCCGCTGCGCGACCTGGTCGAGAGACGAACCGGGGAGCAGCCCTGCGGACCGTCCGGCGTGCCACAGCGCCAGAGCCATGCCGAGCCCGAACCAGCCGACGTACCCGGGCAGCCACAGGGCCAGCTGGCCGGCCTCGAGAGCCGCACTGGTCGCCATCCAGGCCGCGCCGGCGAACGGGGACAGCAGGAGCAGGACCAGTCGGGCTCGCACCGCGCGGGGCGTCGGCTCGCCGTAGGTGAGCGCCGCGGCCAGCGCAGGGAGGACGAGATAGAACGCGACCTCGGTGGCCAGACTCCACATCTGGGTGAGGCCGGGCGTCTGGAGACCCCGCGCTCCGTAGATCTGGGTGAGCGTGGCGTGCCGCAGGTACTCGAGCGTCGACTCGCCGACCGGCCCGAGTAGCAGGGCAGCACCGGCGACGGCACACCACAGCGCGGGGAGGATGCGGAGAGCCCGGTGCCACAGGTAGCGGGTGGTGCTCGGCCGGGGGCGATCGGTCACCCAGGCAGCGGCGTGCGGCCGGAACAGCAGGAAGCCCGAGATGACGAAGAAGACGGCGACGCCGACATCCAGACGGGACAGGAACCCGTTGAGGCTGCCGTGGAGGGAGTCCCCGCTCTGGAAGCCGACGTGCGTCGTCAGGACGAGCAGCGCGCCGATCGCCCGCAATCCGTTCGCGCCGGGGAACGACGACCGGACGTGGACGGTGCTCGCGTCCGGGGCCGAAGACCCCTCCCGGCTGCCTCGGCCGTCAGTCACGGGAGATGTCGCCGATCCATCGATTCGACGCCTCGAGCTGTCCTGCCCGTACTCCGGTGACGCACACCGTGCTCGAGCCGGCGAGGGACTCGATGGTCACCGCCTGGGTGATGGCGTCGGTCACGACGAGCTGTCGCCGGTGTGGACCGGGGGTGGTCTGGACCCGCGAGGTCGTGCTGTCGGTGCCGACCTCGAGGATCGCCGCTCCGTCACTGAAGTAGTCGACCTGCATGCCCCATTCCCACCGGAACAGGTCGCGGGTCATCGGGATGGTCACCGAGCGCCCAGGGGCGACCGGGTACCCGCAGCCCTCGACCGGGCCGGTCCCGGCATTGGATGCCGTCGGGCCGACCTGACCCTCCTTCAGCCGGCCACCCCAGTCCACGACGTAGATCGTCTCGGCGGCCTCGTTCCACCTGAGGTCTGCGTCGAGAGGCCCGATCAGGCTCGAGAGCCGCGCGTCCCGACCGAAGAAGGCCGGGTCGATGACGTGGCTCGGAGCCACGGAGTCGTGGACCGACACGTTCTCCACGTCACGGGTGTCGGAGATCAGTGCGTCCACCCAGGGCTTCGGACTCAGCGGCGCGGCTCCGGTCCACTGCACGGCACTGGTGAAGAGCGCCGCGGCACTAGCCGCGGCCCCGACGAGCAGGACGGAGGTTCGCAGGCGCCCGAGACCGGTGCGGGGGACGCGAGTCAGGGCGGGCCGCCGCGCCACTCGCAGAGGTGTGACGGCGAAGGTGACGGCGAGCAGCGCGATGGGGAGGATGTCCGCCGAGTATCGCCCGTCCAGCACCAGCAGGACGCCGAGTGCGTCGAACCGGCTGCTCGCGAGCAGGAGCCCCCAGGCGGTCGCCGCGTACGTGGCGCACATCGCGACCGCGAGCCAGCCGTCCCGCCGGAACCTGCAGACCAGCGCCCCCCCGACGACGATCAGCGTGGCCGAGAGCACCGCGACCCCTGTCGACGACATGGCGGCGATGCCCGGGGAGCTGCCGCTCTGCGGCCACGGTCCGCCGAGAAGGCTGGGCAGCCCGATGTCGAGCACGCCGCTCCTGATGAAGGTCAGGCCGTCCCCGAGGTCGCGCGGCTCGAGCGTCCCGGTCACGGCGTCGCCGTCGGTGAGCGCGAGGTACACGACGAGGTAGGCGACGGTGACCAGGGCCACCGGACGGAGGAGCACCGCTGCCCGTCGTAGCCGGACGGAGAACGTGCCGTCGGCCACGATCACCGCCACGAATGCCGCGGGGATGACGACGAGCACCGCCTTCTCCCAGAACGACAGCCCCACCAGGTAGACCAGCACCAGCGCCAGCCGGTCGCGCCGCCGATCGCCCCGAAGCAGGGACCGGGCGACGAAGAGGATGACGAGGCCCTGTGTCGCGATGAGCGGAAAGGTCTGCAGGGATGCCGCCCACCACAGCGTGACCGGCGCGACGAGTGGGGAGAAGGCCAACAGCACGATGGCATAGAGGAGACGTCCGCGTTCACCGAACAGTTCGCGAAGGGCCAGCACCCAGGCGATCAGCGCGGCGAGGATGACGGTGGTCGACACGACCACGGCGTAGGAGTGCTCGAGCGGCGCGACCCGCGTCCCGAGCCACGTCAGGACGAACTGTGCAGGCATGAGGTGCCCGTTGTAGTCCTGAAGCACGTACTCCGTGAACGGCAGCGCCACGGCATCCTGCAGATGGACCCAGTCGTCCTGGTACCAGCTCCACTGCGCGAGAGTCCACCAGCGCCAGACCAGTGCGACCACGACCACGACCACGACACCGGCCCGGAAGCGGGCGGAGGGGGCGATGACACTCGCCGCCCGCACGCGAGAGTCCGGCTCGTGCGCCATGACGTCCAGCATGATGTCGTTCGCTTCCTGCGGACTGGGCCGGGCATACCTGTCGGGCACGTCGGCTCCTCGCTGATCCGGGGTCGAGTGTAGGGGGACACCAGCGTCGTGACCTGGCTCGAGGATGCGCGGTGGGTCACGCGACGAGCCGGCCTACTCACTGGTACAGTCCACCGACTTCATCGTGGAAGGAACAGCCATGCGTCGGACGCTGGGCATCATCCTCGTCGTGCTGGGGGCACTCCTCGTGGGGGTCGGCTTCCTCGCAAACCCGTACCTCTACGAGCGCCTGGCGACCGTTCCGCTCGACCAGGACTCGACCTCGGTGTCCGAGGGCAGGGGCATGTCGGTGCTCTGGCCGCACCTCGACGACCAGGGGGAGGCTGTCATCGAGCAGCTCGACGGCGTGCGGGTGGTCAGTACCCGCCGGATCGTCGGCATCCCGGGCGTCGTGGAGGACTACGACCTCACCGACACCACGGCGTTCTGGCAGACCACGGTCAAGTCCCAGGCCGAGACGAACGGCGAGCTGGTCGACCTCAGCTACAGCGACGAGGGGGTCTCGGTCGACCGGGTCAGTGGTGCGGCGACGAACTGCTGCGGCGACTACCGCTCGATCGGCGACCTGACCGATTCCACGGCTACCGAGCCGGTCACCCATGAGGGCCAGTTCTTCAAGTTCCCGTTCGACGTGCAGAAGCGGACCTACGACTGGTGGGACGGCACGATCGGGCGGGCCGAGCCGATCGAGTTCGTCGAGGAGGACGAGCTGTTCGGTACGTCCGTGTACGTCTTCCGCCAGGAGATCCCCGAACAGGTCGTGGGCACGGTCGACGTGCCGTTGTCGGCGTTCGGCTCGACCGAGCCGGGTACCACCCCTGCCGACGCCTCGTACTCGAACACGCGGACGTTGTGGGTCGAGCCGGTCACCGGTGTCCTCATCAAGGGTGAGGAGGAGGTCAGCAGCCTGCTCGTAGCCGAGGGTTTCGACCCGCTGGAGCGGACTGTCGGGACCATCGGGTTCGACGAGAACACGGTCCGGGCCAACGCGGACGAGTGGGGCGGCACGGCATCCCAGCTCAAGTTCATCCGGGACCTGCTGCGGCCCGTCGGCCTCGTACTCGGTCTCCTCCTCGTGGTCATCGGCGTCGTGCTCACGGTCCGCCGAGCGCCCGGCCCGCCGGCTCCGGCGGTCGCCGACGTGTCACTGGAGGAGATCCGCACGAGCCGCCGACCGTGACCCGGGCCGGGTCGTCGGTCAGCGCCGGCTAGCTCGACGCTGGACCGCCCGGTCGCTCGGCGATGACGATCGCCGTGCCGGGTAGGACCCGTCCGCGCAGCGGTGACCAGCCACCCCAGGTCCGGGTGTTCCACGCCGGCCACTCCGGCTCGACGAGGTCGGTGAGCACCATCCCGGCCGCGACCACCTGCCGCACGAGGTCGCCGAGGGTCCGGTGGTGCTCGGCGTAGATGAGCATCCCGGCCTCGCTCTCCACGTAGGGCGTGCGGTCGAAGTACGAGTGCATCGCCGTCAGCCCCTCCGGTCCGGGGACGTCGGGGAACGCCCACCGCACCGGGTGCGATGTCGAGAAGACGAACCGGCCGCCCGGGCGGAGCACCCGCGCCGCCTCGGCCAGCACCGTGCCGCTGTCGGCGACGAACGGGATGACGCCGTAGGCGGTGAACACCCGGTCCACCGACGCGTCGCCGAGCGGCAGGGCGGCACCGTCGCACTGCAGCAACGGCACCGGCGTACGGGTCCCCTGCGTGCCGGATGCCGACGCCCCACCGGATGCCGCCCCGTCACCGGGGTCTGCGCCGTCGCCCAGAGCCGCGCCGCTGTCGAGAACCGCGCCGTTGCTGCGGGCCGCGCCGCTGTCGGGAACCGCGCCGTGGCTCGGGGCCGCGCCGCTGCCGGATGCTGCACGGTCGGCGGATGCCGGCCCCCCGCGGGAGGCCGCCCGCCCTCGCCCGCCAGGGTCCATTGCGTCCGCATCGATCCGCTGGGCGGTGTGCAGCATCCCTCGCGAGAGGTCCGACGCGACCACGTGCACGTCGTGGTGTGCCGCCAACCACCGTGAGCACTGGGCGGCGCCGGCCCCGATCTCGAGCACCGTCATCCCCGGTCGGATCTCGAGGAGGTCGAGCTCGGCCTCGGTCCGACCTTCCGGACCCCAGACGAAATCGGTATCGCCGAGGAAGTCGCCATGGCGATCGTGGTAGCCGTCGGCCTCCGTGTCCCACCACGCCCGGTTCGCGGCTCGGGTCTCGACGTCGCCGACCGGCCGTCGTCCGGCGGCGGCGTCAGGTTCGTCGGCGGGCGTCATCCGCCGGCCGGCCCGCTTTGCCGCACCAGCGTGCGCCCCGGTAGGGTGCGGGTGCGCCCGTGTGTCATCGGTGGCTCACGCGTGCGTCCGCATCGTCCCACCGAGCCCATCTGTCCACATCGGAGTTCCTACTACATGACTGCCAGCACGGTCGACACGACCGCCCCTCAGGTTGCCATCAACGACATCGGCACTGAGGAAGACCTCCTGGCCGCGATCGACGCGACCATCAAGCACTTCAACGACGGCGACATCGTCGAGGGTCGCATCGTCAAGGTCGACCGGGACGAGGTCCTGCTCGACATCGGCTACAAGACCGAGGGCGTCATCCCCTCGCGCGAGCTGTCGATCAAGCACGACGTCGACCCGGGCGAGGTCGTCGCCGTCGGTGACGAGGTCGAGGCCCTGGTCCTCCAGAAGGAGGACAAGGAGGGCCGGCTGATCCTGTCCAAGAAGCGTGCACAGTACGAGCGGGCCTGGGGGACGATCGAGAAGATCAAGGAGGAGGACGGCGTCGTCACCGGCACCGTCATCGAGGTCGTCAAAGGTGGCCTCATCCTCGACATCGGCCTGCGCGGGTTCCTGCCGGCCTCGCTCGTCGAGATGCGCCGGGTCCGCGACCTCCAGCCGTATGTCGGCAAGGAGATCGAGGCCAAGATCATCGAGCTCGACAAGAACCGCAACAACGTCGTCCTCTCCCGCCGCGCGTGGCTCGAGCAGACCCAGTCCGAGGTCCGCACGACCTTCCTCAAGGAGCTCGGCAAGGGCCAGGTCCGCAGCGGTGTCGTGTCCTCGATCGTCAACTTCGGGGCGTTCGTCGACCTCGGCGGGGTCGACGGTCTCGTCCACGTCTCCGAGCTGTCCTGGAAGCACATCGACCATCCCTCCGAGGTCGTCGAGGTCGGCGACGAGGTCACTGTCGAGGTGCTCGACGTCGACATGGACCGCGAGCGGGTCTCGTTGTCGCTCAAGGCGACTCAAGAGGACCCCTGGCAGCACTTCGCTCGCACCCACGCGATCGGGCAGGTCGTGCCGGGCAAGGTCACCAAGCTCGTGCCGTTCGGCTCGTTCGTCCGGGTCGACGACGGTATCGAGGGTCTCGTGCACATCTCCGAGCTCGCTGAGCGCCACGTCGAGCTGCCCGAGCAGGTCGTCACCGTGGGTCAGGACATCTTCGTCAAGGTCATCGACATCGACCTCGAGCGGCGCCGGATCAGTCTGAGCCTCAAGCAGGCCAACGAGGACGGTGCGAACCAGGCCGAGTTCGACCCCACGCTGTACGGCATGGCGGCCGAGTACGACGACGCCGGCAACTACAAGTACCCCGAGGGCTTCGACCCCGAGACCAACGAGTGGCTCGAGGGGTTCGAGGCGCAGCGGGAGACGTGGGAGAAGCAGTACGCCGAGGCGCACTCCCGCTGGGAGGCGCACCGGGCTCAGGTCGAGGCGGCGAGCAAGGCCGACGCCGAGGCCGCCGGTGAGGAGCAGACCTCCTACTCCTCGGAGTCCGGCGCCGCCGAGGCGGCACCCGCCGTCCGGCCCGCGGCTCCGTCGTCCGAGGGCACCTTGGCCTCCGACGAGGCGCTGGCCGCGCTGCGCGAGAAGCTCACCGGCAACTGAGCCCGGCAGCATCCGGCCGCGGGCGTATGCCCGCGCGGATGACCGACCGGACCACCAGGCCCGGGCATCCCCCTCGGGGTGCCCGGGCCTCGCCGTCTCCGCCGTTCGTGACCGCGGATGACGGTGATCTGCCCGGGTAGCCTCGACGCGTGCCCCGGACCATCGCGACCACCACGACGGTCGACCTCGACGGCCTGCTCGACTTCGTCCGGCCGCGCCATCACCTGGTGCTCCTCACCATTCGGTCCGACGGCTCGCCGCAGGCCTCACCGGTCACCGGCGGCGTCGACGACTCCGGTCGGATCGTCGTCGCCACCTACCCCGAGCGCGCCAAGACCCGCAACGCGCGCCGCGACCCACGCGTGAGCGTCGTCGTGCTGTCCGACGACTTCGACGGTGCGTGGGTACAGGTCGACGGCACGGCCGAGGTGCTCGACGCCGCCGACGATGTCGAGCCGTTCGTCGAGTACTACCGCACCATCGCAGGGGAGCACCCCGACTGGTACGAGTACCGCCGCGCCATGGTCGACCAGGGCAAGTCGCTGCTACGCATCACCCCGATGCGCTGGGGCCCGGTGGCCACCGGTGGCTTCCCGTCCCGCCTGGCCGGCGCATGAGCCGCGGCCCGCTGGCCCTGCCGGCGCTGGACCGGCTCGTCGACGACGGTGTGCTGCCCGGGTACTCCGTCGCGGTCCGGAGCGCGGATGACGTCCGGCTCGCCGTCCGCGGCGTCGCCGACCCGGCCTCGGGGACGTCGGTCACCGAGGCGACGTCGTACCGCCTCGGCTCGCTCTCGAAGCCGGTCGCCGGTCTGCTCACCGCGGCCCTCGCCGCCGACGGCGTGTTCGACCTCGACGCCGACGTCACCGACTGGTGGCCCGAGCTCGCCGGCCTTCGAGTGCTCCGGGAGCCCGGCGCCGCGCTCGAGGGCACGGTGTCGCTCGACCGGCCGATGACCGTCCGGCAACGCCTGGGCGTACCACACCTCGACCGACGTGCTCTCCGTCCTCCTCGAGCGCGCCACCGGCACACGCCTCGAGGCGTTGCTGCGGTGCCGGCTCACCAGTCCTTCGGGCACCACGTCTCGGTCACGACCGCCGACGACCCGGCCGGGCCGCGGACGGGCAGTGTCGGCTGGGCCGGCGCCGTGGGTACCCTCGGTCACGTCGACCCGACTGCCGACCTCGCCGGTGTGCTCCTCACCAACCGGATGATCGACGGCCCCGAGGGCTCCCCGGCGTTCGCGGCGTTCGTCGCCGACCTCTACGCCCACGGATGACGCCCGTCCGAGCCCCGCTCGATGCTTCGCCGCGGCGCCGGAAGCAGCCCCGAGACGACCGCCGACGCCGTTGTCCGGGTAGCGTCACGGTCATGCTGCGCGTGGGCCTGACCGGGGGGATCGGGTCGGGCAAGTCCACCGCGGCCGCAACCTTCGCCACCCTCGGCGCGGTCGTCGTCGACGCCGACGCGGTCGCCCGCGAGGTCGTGCGCCCAGGGACGCCGGCGCTGGCTGCGATCGCCGAGCGCTTCGGCCCCGGCGTCGTCGGCAGCGACGGCGCGCTCGACCGGCCGGCGTTGGGCCGCATCGTCTTCGGCGATCCGGATGCGCTGCGGGATCTCGAGGCGATCACCCACCCGGCCATCCACCGGCGCACGGCCGAGCTGATGTCCGCCGCCCCGCGCGATGCCGTGCTCGTGCACGACATGCCGCTCATCGTGGAGCAGCGGATGACGGGGCAGTACCACCTCGTCGTCGTCATCGGTGCTGCCGAGCACGTCCGCATGCGGCGACTCGTCGAGCACCGGGGGATGAGCGAGGCCGATGCCCGTGCTCGGGTCGCATCCCAGGCGGATGACGATGCGCGGCGCGACGCGGCCGACGTCTGGCTCGCCAACGAGAGCACGCGCGAAGCGCTCGAGGCCTCGGTGCGCCGGCTCTGGCACGAGCGGGTCGAGCCCTTCGCGGCCAACCTGCGTGGCGGCATCCGGTCACGCCTGTTCGCGCCGGTGCTGAGCCCACCCGACCCGAGCTGGCCGGCGCAGGCGGCCCGGCTCCTCGCCCGGGTGCGGCAGGCCGTCGGCGACTCCGCGGTGACGCTCGACCACGTCGGGTCGACGGCCGTGCCGGGGCTGGTCGCGAAGGACGTGATCGACCTGCAGATCGGGGTCCGACGGCTCGCGGATGCCGACGAGCCGCGGTTCGTCGACGCCATGGCGGCGATGGGCTTCCCACGGCCGCAAGGCAACTGGGCCGACCGGGGCAAGGACGGCACGCCGTGGCCGAAGCGGTTCCACGGCTCGACCGACCCTGGGCGGGTGGCCCATCTGCACGTGCGCGAGGTCGGCTCACCCGGCTGGACGTGGGCGCTGCAGTTCCGTGACTGGCTGCATGACGACCACGACGAGCGGGACCGGTACGCGGCGGCGAAGACCGCGCTGGCGACGACGGCGTCATCCACCGAGGACTACGCCGACGCGAAGGAGCCGTGGTTCGACGCGGCATGGGGCCGCAGTCAGGACTGGGCCCGGCGGGTGGGATGGTCCGCGCCGGCGCCGTGATCGACCGCCTCGTGGGGCGGCATCCGACGTCATGTCGTCCGGGCCGGCACAGGAGCGAGATGGTGGACATGGCAGCTCGGAGCGCCCCGCCGACACCGCGGACCCCCGAGACGTCCGGTGACGTCTCGGGGGCCGGGTCGATCGAGGTGGGTCGCGGGGCGACAGCCGCGCAGCCACCGCGGACTGCTACCGCATGGCTCCGAGGCGCTGCACCGCGAAGTCCGGGAACACCGGGGCGATCTGTCCCTCGGTGAGCCCCAGCCGACTCATGGCGACCTCGCCGAGGAAGCTGCGGTAGTCGTTCGTGCCAGGAACGTCGCCCTGGTCGCGGACGTCGGGAGCCAGACCGACCCACTTGCCGTGGATGCCACCGTTGACACCGCCGCCGAGGGCGAAGGCGCAGCCCCCGTGACCGTGGTCGGTGCCAGCGTTGTTGTTCTGCTCGATCCGGCGGCCGAACTCGCTCATCAGCACGACGGTCGTGCTGTCGGCCTTGTCGCCGAGCTCGGTGAAGAACGCCGCCAGACCGGAGGCGAGGTCGCCGAGCAGGTTCTTCATGTCGCCGTTGTCGACGGTACCGAGACCGGTGTGCATGTCGAAGCCACCCAGGTCGACGGTGGCGACTCGCACGCCGACGCCCGCCTTGATCAACGTGGCCAGGGTGGCCAGGTGGGAACCGAAGTTGTTGGTGCCGTAGCCACGGTCGTTCGGCGCGGTCTCGGTCTTGGCGAGCTCGACCGCCTGCGCCGAGGCATCCAGGGCGAGCTTGGTCTGCAGCGCGAACGGGTGGTCGATACCGGTGTAGAGCGAGCTCAGTGCCGTGCGGGTCTGGGCCTTGATATCGTCGCCGACGTTGATGTCGAAGTCCTTGAGGTTCGACAGCACCAGCGAGTTGCTCGGGCCGACGAGAGAGCGCGCCATCGAGTAGTTGACGCCGAGACCACGCCAGGTGGTCCCGGGCCCACTGGCCTCGAGCAGCCGGTCGAGCCAACCGGTCTGGGACGCCGAGCCCATCGACCCGCCCCGCTCCAGGCAGTCCTGCGCCTGGAAGTGGCTACGCGACAGGTCGGGGGTCGCGATGGCGGGAACCGCGGCGATGCGGTCGAGGGTGAGCTTGTCGACGAGCGGCTTGAGGGCCGGATGCAGCCCCCATCCGTCCTTCCAGGGGATCAGCGCGCCACCGGGCACGGCGATGCCGGGCCGCGCCTTCTGGAGCTCGGGGTCACTGCCGGGTACCAGGGCGGACAGGCCGTCCAGGCCGCCGCGGAGGAACACCACGATCAGGGCGCCGTTCGTCTCGGCGGCGTAGGACACGCGGGTGGTCACGTGCTGCTGGGCCAGCGCGGCGACACCGACACCGAGGCCGCCGGCGAGCAGCCGGCGCCGGGTGAAGCCCTTGGTCCAGGACTCCTTCCGGTTCTCCTCGGCGCGGGTGACCGTGGCGGCCATCGTGCGGAGTGCGGCGTCGCCGGGCGTGGGGCCCGTGCGTCGCCAGTCGGGGCAGTCGGGGTGCTGGAAGAGGTTCGCGTCCATGATGTCAGGGGTCCTTGGGTCGGTCACCGAAGCTGGTGGTGCGGGCCGTCGAGCACGAGAGAGGCGATCTGCGGGGCGAGCCACGCCTTGTTGTCGCCCTTCGCGGTCGTCATCCACTCGGGGACGACGTCGGAGGACTTGGCCTCGAGGAAGGCGAGGACCGCCGCCTCGCGGGGTGCGTCGAGGGCACGCCCGATGACCCGATGGCTGATCATGTCGATCCACACGCCGTAGGTGGTTCCCGGGGCGGGACGCAGGTCGACGATCATCTCCTTGGCGGGTTTCATGCCGTCGATCCAGCCGCCGGTGAGCGCCCGGTGCACGTTCCAGCGCCGGACCATGCCGTTCGCCGACTGCCAGGCGCCGACGACGTCGGGGTAGCCGTTGGGCGGGATCCAGGCGAGCGGGGCGTGCCCGGCGTTCTGAAGTGTCCAGTAGAGGTTCTCGACGCCCTTGCGGAGGTTGCCGTCGACCGTGACGTCGACCGCCCGAGCGGTGCCGACGACGTCCTCGAGCGGGCGACGGGTCTTCGCCTGTGGCGCGGCCCAGAACTCGGTGCTCGTGAACAGGGTCTTGAGCATCGGCAGGATGGCCGTGCCGTTGTCGAGGTAGGTCTTGGCGAGGCGGTCGACCAGGCTGGCCGGCGGGTTGTCCGAGACGAAGCGGGTGGCGATCTTGCGGGCGATCGTCTGCGCGGTGTCTTTGTGGCGAGCCAGATACTTGAGGTACGCGTCGCCCATCGCCAGCCCGTCACCGGTGTTGGCGTTGGAGAACCCGAGCACCTTGACGGCGCCCTTGTTCCAGTGCCGTCCCTCCTCGTAGACGAACTGCCCGGTCTCCCACTTGAACGTGCGGCCGGAGAGGATGTACGCGCTGTTGCGCACGTCGGTCTCGGTGTAGCCGGAGAGCACGCCGACGGTGTGCAGCTCGAGCAGCTCGCGGCCGAGGTTCTCGTTGACGCTCTCGCGGTCGGACTCGTCGTTGTTGAGGTACCGGAGCATCGCCGGATGCCGCATGGCGGCCAGGAGCATGTCCTCGAACGTGCCGAAGGCGTGCTTGCGGATGACCGTCCTGTTGTAGTCGGAGGCGTTGTCCCAGACGTTGTCCGAGGGGATGGTCACCTGGAGCTGGTTGGCGAGCACGTCGACGACGATCTCGTAGAGCTGCCTGCTGCTGTGCACCTGCAGGCCGAGCGTCATCTGCCCGGTCTCGAACGCGGCGTTCCAGCTGAACTCCTCGACGGAGCCGCGTACGCCGGCGATGTCCTTACCGGCCAGCGGGAAGGCGCCGCGAACGGCATCCCCGCCCGGGTCGCCGAGCTTCATGGGGTCGAGCTGCTGGGCGAGCCAGGCGTCGACACCGAGCTTGGCGATCGCCGCACGGTCGGAGGGCCGGGCACCGAAGGTGGCGCGGCCCAGCAGGTGCTCGTGGTCGGCCTTGGTGTTGGTCATGCCGCGCGACGTGAGCTGCGAGGACATGGTGCCGGCCGGCACGAGCAGCTTGGCCGGGTCGAGGGACCGTGCCGCCAGGCCCGCACGGGTCTGGACCTTGCCACTGCGCGCCTTGCCCTGCTTGGCGGCGGCGGTGTAGCTGCTGTCGCGATCGGCGGCCGGCTTCCCGGCGGCCGGCTGCTTCGCCACCGCGCGAGCCGGCTTCTTTTTGCCCGGCGTCGTGGCGGTGCCCTTGCTGGTGGTCGCCGTCGGGGTGCGCTTCGGGGTGGTCGCGGCGAGCGCTCCCTCGGTGCCACCCGAGCCGCCCGCGGACAGCCAGCCGGTGCCCGACCCGGATGCCCGGTCGGGGAGCAGGACGGCACCGAGCGCGGCGGCCGCACCGAGGGTCGTGGCTCCGACGAGCGCGCGTCGCTGGCCGGGAGAGGCGCCGGTGGGCGCCGCGCGGTGGCGTGCCCCGCGCGATGGTGGTGTGTCGGCCTCGGTGTCGGGGTGCGTCAGCACCTCGTCGTCGGCAGCAGGCATACGGTGGGGCTCCTTCGCTCACGGGCAGCCTGGATCACCAGGGCTCACCGGATCGCGGACGCGGGTCAGGGAAAGGGGGGAGAGGGGGGAGAGGGGCGTCCGACTGCTCGATGACCATAGCGGTTTCCTGCCAATCCGCCACCCTCTTCCGAGCTTTTTGGGAGGGCGCTTCCAGGTCGTGGTGCCAGCACGACCACGGCGCCGGGAGACCGCACTACCGACGGCATTTCGGTCCGGCCCATAGTCCATTCATCGGTGTCTTCCACCAGCTCACCGGCGGATGTCGCGCCGGCGTCACGCTGCCTGTCGGAGCCGCGTCCTACTGTGGTGCGATGCGACCGACCACCGATCTGCAGCGGCGGGTGGCACCCATCACGGTGGTGTCCGAGTTCGAGCCCGCGGGGGACCAGCCGCGGGCGATCGACGAGCTCGCCCGGCGGGTCGAGGCCGGCGAACAGGACGTCGTGCTGCTCGGTGCCACCGGCACCGGGAAGTCGGCGACCACGGCCTGGCTGACCGAGCGGGTGCAGCGGCCCACGTTGGTGATGGCACCGAACAAGACCCTGGCCGCGCAGCTCGCCAACGAGTTCCGTGAGCTGCTTCCCCACAATGCGGTCGAGTACTTCGTCAGCTATTACGACTACTACCAGCCAGAGGCATACGTTCCGCAGACCGATACGTACATCGAGAAGGACTCCTCGATCAATGATGAGGTCGAGCGGCTGCGGCACTCGGCGACGAACTCGCTGCTGACCCGGCGGGACGTCGTGGTCGTGGCGTCGGTGTCGTGCATCTACGGTCTGGGGACACCGCAGGAGTACGTCGACCGGATGGTCCCGCTGCGGGTCGGCGAGGAGGTGGCGCGCGACGACCTGCTCCGCCGGTTCGTGCAGATGCAGTACACCCGCAACGACCTCGCCTTCACTCGGGGCACGTTCCGGGTACGCGGCGACACCGTCGAGATCATCCCGGTCTACGAGGAGCTCGCCGTGCGCATCGAGTTCTTCGGCGACGAGGTCGAGCGCCTCTACACCCTGCATCCGCTCACCGGGGAGGTCGTGCGCGAGGAGGAGGAGATGTACGTCTTCCCCGCCTCGCACTACGTCGCCGGCCCCGAGCGGATGGAGCGGGCGATCGGCGGCATCGAGCGCGAGCTCGAGGATCAGCTCGCGCTGTTCGAACGACAGGGAAAGCTGCTTGAGGCGCAGCGACTGCGCATGCGCACCACGTACGACATCGAGATGATGCGCCAGGTCGGCACCTGCTCCGGCATCGAGAACTACTCGATGCACATCGACGGTCGAGCGCCGGGCAGCGCACCGCACTGCCTGCTCGACTACTTCCCCGAGGACTTCCTGCTCGTCATCGACGAGTCGCACGTCACCGTGCCCCAGATCGGCGCGATGTACGAGGGCGACATGTCCCGCAAGCGCACGCTGGTCGAGCACGGGTTCCGGCTGCCCTCGGCGATGGACAACCGGCCGCTGCGCTGGGAGGAGTTCCTGGAGCGCATCGGCCAGACGGTGTACCTCTCGGCGACCCCCGGACCGTACGAGCTCGCCAAGGCCGACGGCGTCGTCGAGCAGATCATCCGCCCCACCGGGCTGGTCGACCCCGAGATCGTGCTGAAGCCGACGAAGGGGCAGATCGACGACCTGCTGCACGAGATCTCCGTGCGTGCCGAGCGTTCCGAGCGGGTGCTCGTGACGACCCTGACCAAGAAGATGGCGGAGGACCTCACCGACTACCTCCTCGACAAGGGGGTGCGGGTCCGCTACCTGCATTCCGACATCGACACGCTCCGGCGCGTCGAGCTGCTCCGCGAGCTGCGGCTCGGGGAGTTCGACGTGCTCGTCGGCATCAATCTCCTACGTGAGGGGCTCGACCTGCCCGAGGTGTCGCTCGTCGCCATCCTCGACGCCGACAAGGAGGGCTTCCTCCGCTCGAGTCGCAGCCTCATCCAGACCATCGGTCGGGCGGCGCGGAACGTCTCGGGGCAGGTGCACATGTACGCCGACAACGTCACCCCGTCGATGGCCGAGGCGGTCGAGGAGACGCGCCGGCGCCGGGAGAAGCAGACGGCGTACAACGTCGAACGCGGCATCGACCCCCAGCCGCTGCGCAAGCGGATCGCCGACATCACCGACATGCTGCAGCGCGAGGACGCCGACACCGAGGCGCTTCTCGGTTCCGGGCGCGCCCGCTCGCGGGGCAAGACCGACGGCGGTCGGGGCGGCCGTGGGGCGGTCGCCGCCGACGTGGCACTCGGTGCCCGCCGGTCCGAGCCGGTGGCCGCCGCCGACCTGGCGGGCCTGATCCAGGAGCTGACCGCGCAGATGCACCAGGCGGCGAGCGACCTGCACTTCGAGCTGGCCGCCCGGCTGCGTGACGAGGTGGGTGATCTGAAGAAGGAGCTCCGGCAGATGACCGAGGCGAACCGCTGAGGCCAGCCGGGGCGTTACTGCGACCGGTCGGGGTGGCAGCCGCTCGTTAGACTCCGTTGGTGCCGACCCATCTGACGACAGCCCTGATGACTGCCGTGCCTGCCGCGGAGTCCGGGGGAAGTGGTGCCGGCCTCGACCTCGCGCCCTGGGTGTGGTGGGTCACCATCGGGGTGGCGGCGGCAGTCCTGCTGTTCGACGTGTACTGGATCGCCCGTAACCCGCACCGGCCGTCGAACCGCGAGACCGGCGCAGCGCTCGGCATCTACGTCGGCGCGGCGATCCTCTTCGGGCTCGCCATGTGGTGGTGGGCCGGACCCACCCTCGCCGGGGAGTACTTCGCCGGCTGGCTCACCGAGTACTCGCTCTCCATCGACAACCTCTTCATCTTCCTGCTCATCATGGCGAGGTTCGCGGTCCCCGAGAAGCTGCAGCAGTTCGCGTTGATGGTCGGCATCATCATCGCCATCGTGTTGCGCGCGGTGTTCATCGCGCTCGGCGCGGCCGCCATCGAGCGTTTCAGCTGGGTGTTCTACCTCTTCGGGGCGTTTCTCATCTACACCGCCGTCCAGCTGGCTCGAGAGGGTCAGCACGAGAGCGAGGAGGAGTTCGAGGAGAACCGCTTCATGCGGCTCATGGAGGCGCGCTTCCCGGCCACGAAGGTCTTCGCCGGCACCAGGCTGTTCGTCGTCGAGAACGGCAAGCGGCTGGCCACCCCGCTGTTCTTCGTCATCCTCGCTCTCGGCACCACCGATCTGCTGTTCGCGCTCGACTCGATTCCCGCGATCTACGGGCTGACCTCCGAGCCGTACATCGTCCTCGTCGCGAACCTGTTCGCGCTCATGGGTCTACGCCAGCTGTACTTCCTCATCGGCGACCTGCTCAGGCGACTGGTGTACCTCAGTCTCGGACTCTCCGTGCTGCTCGCCTTCATCGGCGTCAAGCTGGTGATCGAGGCCCTGCACACCAACGACCTGCCGTTCCTGAACGGTGGCGAACCGTTCGGTGTCCCCGAGGTCCCGATCTGGCTCTCGCTCGGCGCCATCGTCGTCATCCTCGGCGTCACCACGGTGGCGAGTCTGGTCAAGACCCGGCGCGACAACGCCGTGGTCGGTGACGGCCCGGGCCGACGCAGCTCCGACCGGTGACTCGACCCGGTCAGACACTGGCGGGTTCGGCAGGGCCGTAGCGGGCGCCGAGCCCGAGCACGATCGCCGATGCCGCCACGACCAGGCCCATCCCGACCAGCTGCATCCGGTCGAGCCGCTGCCCCAGCACGAGGAGACCGGCGAGCGCGGCGCACGCCGGCTCGAGACTGAGCAGGATGCCGAAGACCCGCGCCGAGAGGCGACGGAGGGCGAGCAGCTCGAGCGAGTAGGGAAGCACCGAGGACAGCACCGCGATCCCGAACCCGGTGAGCAGCACCGCACCGGTCCAGTCCGGCACGCTGGCGACACCGAACGGCAGAGTCATGAGCGAGGCGATGACCATCGCGATGGCGAGGCCGTCGAGCCGGGGGAACTCGGCTCCGGCGCGCCCGGAGAGCACGATGTACGCCGCCCACATCGCGCCCGCGGCGAGGGCGAGCAGGATGCCGGTCCACGGCAGCTCAGAGAGCGGCGTGTCGAGCGCCTCCGAGATGAGCACCACCCCGGCCGTGGCGGCCAGTACGGCCACGGCGTCGACCCATCGCCGGGACAGCGCGGCGGCGAGGGTGAGCGGGCCGACGAACTCGATGGTGACCGCCACGCCGATCGGGAGATAGGCGAGCGAGCCGTAGAAGGCGAAGTTCATCAGGCCGAGGGCGGCACCGAAGCCGGCGACCGTCATCCAGGCCCGGCGGGAGTGTCCGCGCCATCGGGGCCGCGCCACCGCGAGCAGCAGGCCGGTCGCGAAGAGCAGGCGGAGGACGACCGACCCTGCGGCACCGAGGACCGGTACGAGCGTGGCCGCGAGCGCGCCGCCGAACTGCACCGAGACGATGCCTCCGAGGACGAGCAGGGGAGCCGGAACCCGGTTCACCACCCCCGTGCTCGCCACTGCTCGAGGTGTGGCCGTTCCGCCCCGATCGTGGAGTCGGCACCGTGGCCGGGGTAGAACCAGGTGTCGTCGGGGTGGGTCGCGAACACCCGCTCGACGACGTCCCGGTAGAGCGAGTCGAAGTCCTGTCCCGGCTTGCTCGTGTCGCCCACGCCGCCGGGGAAGAGCGCGTCGCCGGTGAACAGGTGCACGAGACCGCCCGGGTCGGGGTCAGCCCAGGAGAGCGCCACCGACCCGGGAGTGTGGCCACGCAGGTGGATGACGCGGAGCCCCAGCTCGCCGACGGTGATGACGTCGCCATGGTCGAGGCGCACGTCGGGGGCGAGCGGAAGGGCGTCGGCGTCATCCATTCCCGCGTAGGTGCGAGCACCGGTGGCTCGGGCGACGTCGGCGAGGGCGCGCACGTGGTCCCAGTGACGGTGCGTGGTCAGCAGGTGGGCCAGCCGCCCGGTGCCCTCGGCGACCAGGGCGAGGCACCGCTCGGGGTCGTCGGCGGCGTCGACGAGCAACTGCTCGCCGGTGGCGCGGCAGGTGAGCAGATAGACGTTGTTGTGCATGGTGCTGACGCTCATCTTGCGGATGACGGCGCGTCCGGTCTCGCGGACGTCGCTCGGTCCGCCGGGAACCACCTCGCCGGCGTACGTCATCGCGGGCCCTCGGCGCGGATGCCGCGCGCTCGCCACAGCGGCTCGGCTGCCCGGGCGCGCGGTGCGGAGAGCACCATGCGGCGATGGTGGTCGATCTGACTCGCGGTCTTCCGGCTGAGGGCTACCACGCGACCATCCTGCCGGGCGTCCCGGATCAGCGGCGCGGGACCGGTACGCCGGCGTCCGGCTTGACAAGTTTCATCGCGATCTGCGACGAGACCCGCTCCACCCCTGGCAACGCCATCAGGTGCTGGGAGTAGAGCAGCTCGTACGCTGTCAGGTCAGCGACCACGACCCGGATCAGGTAGTCGGGAGTTCCCATCATCCGGCGCACCTCGACGACGTCGTCGAGCGCGGAGACCGCCCGCTCGAACGCCGCGATCGCCGAGGTCTCCGCCTGCCGCAACGTTGCGGAGACCACGACCTCGAACCCGCGCCCGACCGCCGTCGGGTCCAGTACTGCGCGGTAGCCGGAGATCACCCCGGTCTCCTCCAACGCTCGGACCCGGCGCAGGCAGGGCGACGGGCTCAGCCCGACCCGCTCGGCGAGGTCCACGTTGCTCACGCGGCCGTCCTGCTGAAGCTCACGCAGGATCCTGTGGTCGATGGCGTCCATGTCGGCACGATAGTGCGCTGAGACCCCTGCGAGGGGGTCGATCTGCCATCGGCTGCCGCGCTCTCCGTCCTAGCCTCGGTACCATGACCTGGACCTACGTGCTGACCGCAGCCGCCATGATCGCGGTGCCCGGCCCGGACGTGCTGCTGCTGACCGGCCGCACCGTGCACCACGGACTGGCCACCGGGCTACGCACCCTCGCCGGTATCGTCGTCGGGTACCTGGCGCTCACCGCGGTCGTCGCCACCGGGCTGGGCGGGGTCCTGGCCGCTCGCCCGTCGCTGCTCACCGCACTGCGGTGGTTCGCGGTCGGCTATCTGCTGCTGCTCGCCGTCCAGTCCTGGCGCTCACGAGACCGCCAGGCCCAGCCCGCCGAGCCGTTCCCGGACGACCGCCACCAGCGCATCGGCCGGGACAGCGTCGTGGGATTCCTCACCGCGACGCTGAACCCCAAGGGACTGCTGTTCTTCCTCGCGTTGCTGCCGCCGTTCGTCGCGCCGGACCGGCCTCGGTTGCCGCAGCTGCTGGTGCTGGGCCTGACCTTCTGCGCGCTGCTGGTGCCGATCTACGGCGGAGCGGTGCTGGTCGCCGCGCTCGCCCACCGCCGGGCCGCCGGCAGCACCCGCCGTGCCAGCACCGCGTCGGCCGTCGTTCTCACGGCCGCTGCCGCGGTGGTCGCCTCCGGTGGAGGGCGGTAGCCGAGTGGTCGTGGCCGGGCAGTCCGTGCCGACAAGCGGCATCCACACTCGGTGCGCGTCGTACCGGATCGCCACGAGCGACGGAGCCGGTGGGTCATCGCCCGTCCTCGGCGCGGATGCCGCGCGCTCGCCACAGCAGCTCGGCCGCCCGGGCGCGCGGGGCGGCATCCCCGAGCCGCTCGTACTCACCGGCCAGGAACGTCGCGACCAGTGGAGGTTCGACGTCGGCGAAGCCGAACCCGGCGTCGAGGTCGACATGGTGGTAGACCACTTCGCGCAGCCGGAGGAGCGGCAGGGCACCGGTGCGGAGCACTTGACCGCCGGGGGTGCGTTCGGCCGGTCGTTCGGCGTGGTCCGCGGTCAACCGGGACAGCGCCGCCGCGAGTGCGGCCGCGCTCGACTCGACGTCGGCGACCAGCACGTCGAGCGGTCGCGACGCCCCGGCGTCGATGTCGGCATCGCGTTCGGCGTCGCCCGCGTACATGGTCTCGCCGCTGCCGTCGACGGCGGCTCGCACCAGGGCGGTCAGCCCGTCCGCGTTGCGCGCGAGGTGGGTGAGCACGTGGCCTCGGGTCCAGCCGGCGCACAACGACGGTCTTGCGGGGTCGTCGAGACCCCGGGCGGAGACGAGCAGCCGGGTGGTGTGGCTGGCGAGCACCGAGAGCACGCCGGGGGAGCGCGGGTCCATACGCGCGACGTTACCGGCGCGGCGTCGCGATCTGCCGGCACGAGGGGAAGGACCGGCGCCGAAAGGCACTGGCGCCGACTCGCGCTGCCGCTGATGGGCATGGTCGCCGACTCGCGCTGCCGCTGATGGGCATGGTCGCCGACTCGCGCTGCCGCTGACGGGCGCTGCCGCTGACGGGCACTGCCGCCGGCAGGTACGGGCGGGAGGAGGACCGAGGCGCCCGCACTGCGCGGTCGTCATCCGGGACCGGTCGAGGGTTGCGCGCTCGATGAGGGGCTTGTCGGTGGCCGCACCTAGCATGGCGACCGTGAGTTCTGACTCCCTCGTCGTCCGCGGAGCCCGCGAGCACAACCTCAAGGACGTCAGCATCGAGCTGCCACGCGATGCCCTGATCGTCTTCACCGGGCTGTCCGGGTCGGGTAAGTCCTCGCTGGCCTTCGACACGATCTTCGCCGAGGGCCAACGGCGCTACGTGGAGTCGCTCTCCGCCTATGCCCGCCAGTTCCTCGGGCAGATGGACAAGCCCGATGTCGACTTCATCGAAGGGCTCTCGCCGGCCGTCTCCATCGACCAGAAGTCGACCAACCGCAACCCGCGCTCGACCGTCGGCACGATCACCGAGGTCTACGACTACCTGCGCCTGCTCTTCGCTCGCGCGGGACGGCCGCACTGCCCGACCTGCGGGGAGCCGATCACCCGGCAGAGCCCACAGCAGATCGTCGACCGGTTGCTCGAGCTGCCCGAGCGCACCCGCTTCCAGGTGCTCGCGCCGGTCGTGCGGGCCCGCAAGGGCGAGTACGTCGACCTCTTCGCCGAGCTGCAGTCCAAGGGCTTCGCCCGCGCGCGGGTCGACGGTGAGGTGGTCGCCCTCACCGACCCGCCGAAGCTCGAGAAGCAGATCAAGCACACCATCGACGTCGTCGTCGACCGGCTGGTCGCCAAGGGCTCCGACGACGTCACCGCCAAGCGGCGCCTCACCGACTCGGTCGAGACCGCGCTCGGACTCGCCGGTGGCGTCCTCGTCGTCGAGTTCGTCGACCGGGACGCCGGCGACGCCGATCGTGAACGACGGTTCTCCGAGAAGATGGCCTGCCCCAACGACCATCCGATCTCCATGGACGAGGTGGAGCCGCGGTCGTTCTCGTTCAACAGCCCCTTCGGCGCGTGCCCCGAGTGCACCGGGCTCGGCACCGAGCTGCAGGTCGACCCCGACCTCATCGTGCCCGACGACGACCTCACCCTCGCGCAGGGGGCGATCGCGCCCTGGGCGAGCGGGTCCGGCGCCGCCGAGTACTTCCAGCGCGTGATGACCGCGCTCGCCGACGACCTCTCCTTCTCGATGGACGTCCCGTGGCGGGCCCTGCCCGAACGGGCCCGGCAGGCCCTGCTGCACGGCAAGGACCACCAGGTGCACGTGCGCTACCGCAACCGCTTCGGTCGGGAGCGGTCGTACTCCACGGGCTTCGAGGGGGCCGTCCCGTTCGTCAAGCGGCGGTACGCCGAGACCGACTCCGACTGGAGTCGTGAACGCTACGAGGGCTACATGCGCGAGGTGCCGTGCCCGGTCTGCAAGGGCGCCCGGCTCAAGCCGGAGTCGCTCGCCGTGCTCATCGGCGGCAGGTCGATCTCCGAGGTCTGCTCCTTGGCGATCGCGGATGCCGCCCGATTCCTCGAGGATGTCGACCTCACCGACCGCGAGCGCCAGATCGCCGCCCGGGTCGTCAAGGAGGTGAACGCCCGGCTGGGCTTCCTCCTCGACGTCGGCCTCGACTACCTCAGTCTCGACCGTCCCGCCGGCACGCTGTCCGGTGGTGAGGCGCAGCGCATCCGACTCGCCACGCAGATCGGGTCGGGCCTGGTCGGCGTGCTCTATGTGCTCGACGAGCCGAGCATCGGACTGCATCAGCGCGACAACCACCGGCTGATCGAGACGCTCACCCGGCTCCGCGACCTCGGCAACACGTTGATCGTCGTGGAGCACGACGAGGACACCATCTCGACCGCCGACTGGGTGGTCGACATCGGCCCGGGTGCGGGGGAGCACGGCGGTCAGGTGGTGCATGCCGGCACTGTCCCCGACCTGCTCACCCATTCGGACTCGCTCACCGGCAAGTACCTCTCCGGGCGGCGCGAGATCCCGACACCGGCGGTGCGCCGGCCGCGCGAGAAGGGTCGCGAAGTCAAGGTCGTCGCCGCCACGGAGCACAACCTCAGCGGCGTCTCGGTCGGGTTCCCGCTCGGCACGCTGACCGCGGTCACCGGGGTGTCCGGGTCGGGCAAGTCCACCCTCGTCAACGACATCCTCTACAACGTCCTCGCCAACAAGCTCAACGGCGCCCGTCACGTGCCCGGTCGGCACAAGACCGTCACCGGGCTCGAGCACCTCGACAAGGTCGTCCACGTCGACCAGAGCCCGATCGGCCGCACCCCGCGCTCCAACCCGGCCACGTACACCGGCGTCTTCGATCACGTCCGCAAGCTGTTCGCCACCACCACCGAGGCCAAGGTGCGGGGGTACCAGCCGGGCCGGTTCTCGTTCAATGTCAAGGGTGGCCGCTGTGACGCGTGCTCCGGCGACGGCACGATCAAGATCGAGATGAACTTCCTGCCCGACGTCTACGTCCCGTGCGAGGTCTGCCACGGGGCCCGGTACAACCGCGAGACGCTCGAGGTGCACTTCAAGGGCAAGACCATCGCCGACGTGCTCGACATGCCGATCGAGGAGGCCGCCGACTTCTTCTCGGCGGTCCCGGCGATCGCGCGGCACATGACGACGCTCAACGATGTCGGGCTCGGCTACGTTCGGCTCGGGCAGCCCGCTCCCACGCTGTCCGGCGGCGAGGCGCAACGGGTCAAGCTGGCGTCCGAGCTGCAGAAGCGGTCCACCGGACGCACCGTCTACGTGCTCGACGAGCCGACGACCGGACTGCACTTCGAGGACATCCGCAAGCTGCTCGGGGTGCTCCAGGGCCTGGTCGACAAGGGCAACACGGTGATCGTCATCGAGCACAACCTCGACGTCATCAAGAACGCCGACTGGGTCGTCGATCTCGGCCCCGAGGGTGGCAGCGGAGGCGGGCGGGTGGTGGCCGAGGGGACACCCGAGCAGGTCGCCCGACTGGAGCACTCGCACACCGGGCGCTTCCTCGCCCCGGTGCTCGCCAAGACCGCCCGCACCACGGAGCGAGCCACCCGTGCGCGTGTCACACCGTCGAGGGCGCCGTCGTCTACGCCGAAGGCGATTGCGGGGAAGGCGACCGCGCGGAAGGCGAACACCACGGCGTCGTCGTCATCCGCGCGGAAGGCGAACACCACGGCGTCGTCGTCATCCGCGCGGAAGGCGAACACCACGGCGTCGTCGTCATCCGCGCGGAAGGCGACGAGCAGTGGCACGCCGGCCACGCAGAAGGCGACGCCACGGAGGTCGCCTCGCCGCAAGGCTGGCTGATCGCCCTACTCGGCTTCTCTCGGTGTGGCCGACCGAGGCGACCGGTCAGTCCACTCCCAGGTAGGCCTTTCGCACGTCCTCGCTGGCGAGCAGTTCCTCGCCGGTGCCCGAGAGCACGATCTTGCCGACCTCGAGCACGTAGCCCTTAGTCGCCCGCTTCAGCGCGGCCTGGGCGTTCTGCTCGACGAGGAGGATCGTCGTGCCCTGCTGCTGCAGGGTCGTCACCGTGGTCATGATCCGCTTCATCATCAGCGGCGACAGGCCCATCGACGGCTCGTCGAGCATCAGCAGCTTCGGCCGGCTCATCATCGCCCGCCCCATGGCGAGCATCTGCTGCTCGCCGCCGGAGAAGGTACCGGCCGGCTGGCGGCGACGCTCCTCGAGGATGGGGAACAGCTCGAACGCCGCGGCGAGGTCGTCGCGGATGCCGCTGTCCTTCCGCGCGAACGCCCCGAGCATGAGGTTCTCCTCGACGGAGAGCCTCGGGAAGATCCGTCGGCCCTCGGGGGAGTGGGCGATCCCGAGGGTGACGATGTCGTGCGGTGCCACCGTCGTGAGGTCCTGGCCGTTGAAGGTCACCGATCCCGAGACCGGGCGGAGCAGGCCGGAGATGGTGCGCAGCGTCGTCGTCTTGCCGGCGCCGTTGGTGCCGATCAGGCTGACGACCTGGCCCTCCTCGACGGTGAAGCTGATCCCCTTGACGGCCTTGATCTTGCCGTACGAGACCACGAGGTCGGTGACCTCCAGCATCGCGCTCACGCGCTCTCCTCCTCCTCGTCGGCATCGCCGCCGATGTACGCCTCGATGACTCGGGGGTCGGACTGCACCTCGGCCGGTGTGCCCTCGACGAGCAGCGCGCCGCGCACCAGGCACAGCACGCGGTCGCAGAGGGTGAAGATGAACCGCATGTCGTGCTCGATGACGACCACGGCCAGGCCGGTCTCGCGGATCTTGAAGATGAGGTTCATCGTGGCCTCGGTCTCCCGAGGGTTCATCCCGGCGGTCGGCTCGTCGAGGAGCAGCAGCTGCGGATCGGTCGCGAGGGCCCGGGCGATCTCGAGCCGGCGCTGGTCGCCGTACGGGAGGTTGCGAGCGAGCAGCTCGGTCGACGCGCCGAGGCCGACGTACTCGAGCAGCTCCTGGGCGCGTGCCCGGGTCGCCTCCTCCTCGCGGCGGAACTTCGGGCCCCGGAGGATCGAGGTCAGCGCCATCGACGAGGTGCGGCAGTAGCGACCCACCATGACGTTCTCGAGGGCCGTCATGTTGCCGAAGAGCCGGATGTTCTGGAAGGTCCGCGCCATGCCGGCACGCACCACCTTGAGCGGCTTGGGCGGCAGCGCCGCACCGTTCAGCTCGACCCGCCCCTGGGTCGGGATGTACATCCCGGTGAGGCAGTTGAAGAAGGTGGTCTTGCCCGCGCCGTTCGGTCCGATGAGGCCGACGATCTCGCCCTCGCGTACCGCCATGCTCACGTCGTCGACGGCGGTGAGGCCACCGAAGCGCATCGTCACGTTCGAGGCCTGCAACACGACCTTCTCGCCGACGTGGTGCCCGCCGGTGACACTCTCGGTGACGGTCACTTCGCCTCCTGGAGGTGCTGCGTCTGGGCGAGCTCGACGAGCTCCTCGTCATCCTCGTGGAATTCCAGCTGCCGGCGTTTGCTCGGCACGAGGCCCTCGGGACGGAACCGCATCATCAGCACGAGCAGCAGCCCGAACGCGAGCAGGCGGTAGTCGTTGGCCTCGCGAAGCTTCTCGGGGAGCAGCTTGATGATGGTGGCGCCGACGAGCACGCCGAGGATGGTGCCCATGCCACCGAGGACGACGGCGGCGAGGAGGAAGGCCGACTCGAGGAACACGTACTGCTCGGGCACCACCGAGGTGTCCTGGTGGGCCTTGATGGTTCCCGCCAGGCCGGCGAGGAACGCACCGACCGCGAAGGCGAGCAGTTTGAGGCCGTAGACGTTGACGCCCATCGCCTCGGCTGCACGCTCGTCCTCGCGGATGGCGACCCAGCCGCGGCCGATCCGGCTGTCGTTGAGCCGGGCGACGACGAGGATGATGAGCCCGATGAGGAGCAGGAGCAGGAAGTAGTAGTTGCTGAACCGGCCGAGCTCGAACCCGGCGATGCTGTGCGGCTGCCCGAAGTCGAAGCCGAAGAACACGAGGTCGGGGATGGCCGGGATGCCGTTCGGCCCGTTGGTGAGGTCGGGACCGTTGCTGCCGTCGAGGTTCAGCATCGCCAACCGGAAGATCTCACCGAAACCGAGGGTGACGATGGCCAGGTAGTCGCCGGACACCCGCAGCGTGGGCGACCCGATGACGAGCCCGAACACCGCTGCGACACAGGCGCCGACCAGCATGACGACGAGGAACGGGGGTTTCCAGCCGACCGTGGCGAACGCCGAGTTCGAGAGCATCGCACCCACGTAGGCGCCGGTTCCGAGGAAGGCGATGTAGCCGAGGTCGAGCAGGCCGGCGAGCCCGACGACGATGTTCAGACCGAGCGCGGTCGCGGCGAAGATGATGACCTGGGTGGCGATCGACATGTTCGCGTCGGATCCGCCCTGGGTGAACGGGAAGAGGAACGCCACGACGAAGGCGCCCAGCAGCAGCGGGCGGCGATTGTTGGCGCCGATGAACCCGAGGTAGCCGCCGAACCCGCTGCCGAGCAGTGCGCCGGCCACGCCGATCAGCGCGACCAGCCAGCAGAAGAACGTGCCGCCGTCCTCGATGCCGAGCGTGTACGCGGTGACGAAGAGCACCAGGGCCAGCAGCGCCACGATGATGAGGATCTCGACCGACGAGCTCAGCCGGGGCCACGTGCGCACGTCGATGTCGACCTCGGGAGCCAGCTGGCCTCCGAGCCAGACCAGCACCGCGCCGACCAGGGCGACGTACACGCCCTCGTTGGCGTTGATCAGCCCGGTGGTCGTGAGGTGGACGGCGAGCAGCGCCACTACGGCGAACGCGACGGACGTGGCGCCGAGGATGCGCAACCCCCGCCCCGGGCTGAGCCAGGGCGGGCGGCGCAGCAGCAGTCCGACGACGATGAACGCGAGTACGCCGAGGGCGATGGCGTAGGTCTGGATGCCGGCGGGGCTGAACCGCGGGGAGATGTCACCGAGCACGCGGTCGTCGTAGCACCACGACAGCAACCCGCTGACGACGAGCAGCGCGCCACCGAGGGCACCGACGAGCGGCGCCTTGGAGCCGTGCGCCTCGCGCACCGTGTCGGGAAGTGCGAGCCGGCTCATGCGCGGTCCACCACCTTCGCGCCGAGGATGCCCTGTGGTCGGAACACCAGGACGAGAATGAGCAGGACGAACGCCCAGACGTCCTTCCACGAGCTGCCGCCGAACTGGCCGAGCGCCCCGGGCAGGTACTGGCTGTACTGGATGGCCATGGACTCCACCAGTCCGAGGGTGAGGCCGCCGACGACCGCCCCCCAGACGTTGCCGATGCCGCCGAGCACCGCGGCCGTGAATGCCTTCAGCCCGGCGAGGAAGCCGATCTTGAAGTTGATGTTCGTGACCTGCAGGCCCTGCGCCACACCGGCGACCGCCGCGAGCGTGGCGCCCACGGCAAAGGCGATGACGATGATCCGGTCGACGTTGATGCCCATCAGCCGTGCGGTGTCGGGGTCCTGGGAGACGGCCTGCATCCCGCGCCCGCTACGGGTGCGGTTGACGAAGAACCACAGGCCGGCGGCGCACATCATCAGCGACCCGACGGTGAACACCGCCGAGCGCTGGATGGTCACGCCGGCGAGTTCCCATGCAGGCCCGGTGACCACGTCGATCTGGGGGAACGGCACCCGCTGCTTGGCGTCGGGGAAGTCGAACGGGTTCCAGTCGCCGAAGAACAGCAGCGGGTCGTTGTAGCCGAGACGCACGATCTCCTGGAGGAACACCGAGATGCCGATCGCGGTGATGAGCGGTGCCAGCCGGGGGGCGTTGCGCAGCGGCCGGTAGGCGATGCGCTCCATCGCCACCGCGACGAGCACCGACGCCGCCACCGCTCCGACGATCATCAACGGCAGCGTCCACACCGCGGTCTCGCCCTCGAAGAACAGCAGCCAGGTCGAGAGCGCACCGAAAGCGCCGATCATGAAGACCTCGCCGTGCGCGAAGTTGATCAGCTGGACGATGCCGTACACCACGGTGTAGCCCACCGCGATCAGCGCGTACAGCGACCCCAAGGTCAGCCCGTTGACGAGCTGCTGGGCGAACAGGTCCACCACGACCTCCTGGGATCAGGGACACACGGCTGGGGGGAGAGTAGCGGTTGGTCGCTCATCTGAGGACCACGCCACCCCGCACGCAACGGCCCCGGGGTGGTGGGCCGACGCACGACGTCGGCTCGTCATCCGGCCCGACCGCGAGCGGCGGATGACGTGGGACGGCGGGGGTGGTCGGTGACCACCCCCGCCGTCAGCTGCGTCAGGCGGATGCCGTCAGCGGCTCACTTGAACTCTTCGGTGCTGACCGGAGCCCACTCGGTGCCCTTGACCTGGTAGACGGTGAGGACTCGGGTGGTGGTGTCGCCGAACTCGTCGAAGGCGACCTTGCCGGTGACGCCGTCGAAGGAGACGCTGCCCATCGCGTCGACGGTCGCCTGGCGGGCCGCCTCGGCGGAGTCGGCGTCCTTCAGCGAGGTCTTCAGCGCGTTGATGATCGCGTTGGCCGCGTCGTAGGCGTACGCACCGTACGCCTCGTAGGGCTCGGCGTAGTCGCCCTCGCCGTAGGCGTCGACGAACGCCTTGGCCGAGGCCAGCTCGTCGGTGGGGGCACCGACCGAGGTGGCCAGGTCGCCCGCGGCCGTAGTACCGGCGAGCTTCGGGTACTCGCCGGAGTAGATGCCGTCGCCACCCATGAGCGGCACGTTCAGGCCGGCGGCCTTCA
>JBOFLR010000091.1:0-11748 GCA_051657965.1 Dermatophilaceae bacterium | reverse complement strand
CCGCCGCGCGAGCGCACGCTCTTCTCGTGCCCCACCTGTCAACGCGGGCTCGCGCCCACCGACGACGGGCGACCGCAGCGGCCGCTCGGGTCGGGGCCGACCGGCAGGCGGGCCGGCGCTTACCGGCGCCGCGGCGGGTGAGGACTCGGGCCGGCGCTGGGCGGCGCAGCTGGCGGTGCGGACTCGAGCCCGGCAGCGAACGGCGCCGACGGGAGCGAAGCGGCCGGACCGGCACCGAGCGGCCTCGACGTGGGGCGAGGCTCACACATGACGGGGTCGGGCTACGGATACCGAGGAGCCGCCGACCGCGGAGGCCGAAGTGTCAGGAGCTCAGGCCGCGGATGCCGAGACGCCCCCGGCCGCGGAGGCGGCTACCGGAAGAGCGACCGGCGTGGTGAGGGTCTCGACCCGCTCGACGCGCTGGTGCACCATGCCGAGCACCTCGGACAGGCTGAGCCCCAGGCCGTCGCACACGGCACACAACAGCTCGGATGACGCCTCCTTGGTGCCGCGCTCGATCTCGCTGAGATAGCCGAGAGAGACCGACGCGCTCGCAGCAACGTCGCGCAGGGTGCGGCCCTGCCGCTGCCGGGTATCCCGCAGTACCTCACCGAGCTCGTTGCGGAGCAGGATCACGGCGCCTCCTCTCCTGGCACGTCGGACCGGTCGGTGTCGAGACCACCGTACCCCGGAGCTTCCCGATCAGGGCGGTGCCTACGCACCTCACGGCCGGTCAGCGCCAGGGCGGCGGCGACGCTCGCACGGCGCACCTCGTCCCGACCGCCGGAGAACGCGTACTGTTCCGCGACGATTCCCCAGGGCCCCGCGACACCGACGACGACCGCGCCGGCCGGACGCCCCTCGGTCGGGCCGGGACCGGCCACCCCGGTGGTCGACACCCCGACATCGGCCCCGATCAGGGCGCGCACCCCCTCGGCCATCGCGGCGGCGACCTCGACGTTCACCGTCCCGTCCCGGGTGAGCAGGCCTGCATCAACCCGGAGCAGCGAGGACTTCACGTCGGTCGCGTAGGCGACCACGCCACCACGGACCACGCGAGACGCACCCGGCACGTCGGTGAGGGCGGCGCACACCAGGCCACCGGTGAGCGACTCCGCGGTCGCGACACTCAGCCCGGCCCGGCCCAGCGCCGCCACGACCTCCCCCGGCGTCACGGAATCCCTCGCTGTGGTGGAATCCCTCGCTGTCGTGGGATCCCTGGCCGTCACGGAGGCCCCGGATGCCGTGCTCCGGCCGTTCGGGCGGCCCGGGCGGTCCGCTTGCGCTCGGCGCGGTCGCTCGTGCGACGAAGGCGCAGCGCCTTGACGACGTAGTCCGCCCCCGTGACGACCGTGACGACCACCGCCGCGCCCAGACAGACCCACGCCACGGCATCCCACACCCCGGGCGCGGGCAGCACCCAGCGCGGCCAGATGACGAAGCCGATGCCGAGCGACTGGAGCAGTGTCTTGAGCTTGCCGCCGCGGCCCGCCGCGATGACTCCGTGGCGGATCACCCAGAACCGCACGGCGGTGACCCCCCACTCCCGCACGAGCACCACGACGGTGACCCACCACCAGAGCACGCCGATGGCGGACAGACCGACGAGGGCCATGGTGACCAGCGCCTTGTCGGCGATCGGGTCGGCGACCTTGCCGAAGTCGGTCACCAGGCCGCGGCGGCGCGCGAGGTCACCGTCGACGCGGTCGGTGACCATCGCTACCGCGAACACCGCGAAGGCGGCCCATCGGTACGCGGGGTCACGGCCGTCGTCGACGAGCAACAGCCACCCGAAGACCGGCACGAGCGCCAGTCGGAGCACCGTGAGGTAGTTCGCGACGTTCCACGCGCTGGGTCCGGTCGAGGGCACCGCCGAGCCGGCCGGGTCGATGCTCACCCCGTGCGGATGGGCGACGCCGTCCTCGGCGATCGAGGCAGGTGGCCCCGCACCGCGAGGTGGGTCGGCGTCGCTCACGGGCCCGCCTCGACGACGAGGTCGGCTCCGACGGTGTCGACGACGACGCCGTCGACGAACGACCCGACCACCGGCGGTGACACCTGCGCCGGCATCCGCACCAGGCACACGCCGTCGACATCCGGGCCCTGGTGGTCGGCCCGGCCCACCACGACGGCGGGGTCGTCACTGTCGGGCTCCTCGACGAGGACGGTGACCCGCTCGCCCACCCGGTCGCGCGCCCGTTGCGCGACGAGCTCCTCGACGAGGGAGGTCACGCGCTCGACCCGCTCGGCGACGACGTGCTCGGGCAGGTGACCGCCGAGCCCCTCGGCCTCGGTGCCGTCCTCGTCGGAGTACCCGAACACGCCGACGACGTCGAGCCGGGCCGCGACGAGGAACCGTTCGAGCTCTGCGACATCCGCATCGGTCTCCCCGGGGAAGCCGACGATGACGTTGCTGCGGATGCCGGCGCGCGGCTCCCGCCGACGCACCCGCTGGACGAGATCGAGGAAGGCGTCGGTGTCGCCGAAACGGCGCATCCGCCGGAGCACCGCGGGCGCGGCATGCTGGAAGGACAGGTCGTACCACGGCGAGACGCCGGGTGTGTCGGCCATCGTCTCGAGCAGCCCGGGGCGCACCTCGGCCGGCTGGAGGTAGCACACCCGCACCCGCTCGACGCCGTCGACCGCGGCGAGCTCGGGCAGCAGCGCCTCGAGCAGCCGGATGTCGCCGAGGTCCTTCCCGTACGAGGTGGAGTTCTCGCTCACCAGCACCAGCTCGCGCACGCCGTCGGCCGCGAGCCAGCGCGCCTCGGCGAGCACGTCGGCCGGGCGGCGGGACACGAACGACCCCCGGAACGACGGGATCGCGCAGAACGCGCACCGCCGGTCGCAGCCGCTGGCGATCTTCAGCGGCGCCCAGGGGCGCCCGTCCAGCCGAGCCCGCACCGGCGCACCCGCGCCGTCGCCGTGACCGGGCAGCGCGACCGACGCGGCGGCATCCGCACGGTCGACGGGCGTGAGCGGCAGCAGGCGGCGGCGGTCCGCGGGGACGTGGGATGCCGGCCGGTCACCGACGAGGATGCCGCGCAGGTGGCCGGACAGGTCCGCGTAGGAGTCGAAGCCGAGCACCGCGTCGGCCTCGGGCAGCTCGTCGGCGAGGGTCTGCCCGTAGCGTTCGGCGAGGCAGCCCACGGCCACCACGGCACGGGTGCGTGCCGTGCCCTTGAGGTCGGCGGCCTCGAGCAGGGCGTCGACGGAGTCCTTCTTCGCCTGCTCGACGAATCCGCACGTGTTGACGAGCGCGACGTCTGCCTCGGCCGCGTCGCCGACGAGCGCCCAGCCGTCGGCAGCCAGCCGGCCGGCGAGCTCCTCGGAGTCGACCTCGTTGCGCGTGCACCCGAGCGTCACCACGGCGACGCGGCCACGGCTGGAGGAGGTCATACGTTCAACTCTAGTTGCGCACGGCGACACGCTCTCGTCGTGCCCGGCGTCGTCCGGGCCCCAGACCTCCGGATCACCGGCCCGCGATCACTGGCGAGCGCGGATGACGGTCAGCGCCACGAGGCGGGAGATCACCATCGCCACGTACATGACGCCGCCGAGCTGCTCGACCGTGGTGATCGACCGTGCGTGGGGGCGGATCGCGGTCACGTCGGACAACCCGACGCTGGTGAGGTTCGCTCCCGAGAAGTACAGCAGTTCGGAGAGCGTGCGCTCCCCCGGGCCGTCGAACGAGGTGAACGACGCCGGCCACACCTCCTGGACGGCGAGGAACAGGTAGGCGAACGCGAAGACGAGCACCGTGAAACAGGCGGCCACCGCGAACAGCTCGTCGGCGGTCACCCAGTAGTCGTCGAACATGTAGGCGATCAGCGCGTAGGCGGTATAGAGGTAGAAGATCGCCAGGGCGACATGGGCGGTCACGAGCACGGTCGTGCTGTCGGTGAAGAAGCTCCACAGCTCGAACACGGCCGCGGGCGCGGCGAGCAGCATCGACAGCCAGGTGAGCGCGGGCGAGCTGCGCACGGTGAACACCGCCGTGACGACAGCGGCGAGGCTGAGCAGGGTGATGACGACCCGGCCCCATCCGGCGTCCTCGAGGAACGGCAACGCGAGGATGAGCACGATCTGCACGAGCAGCAGCAAGGCCGACGGCTGTCGTCGGGCCGTCGCCCGCCACCGCGCCGACCGCGAGGGCCGCTCCTGCAGGTCCTCCCAGACGCTGGTCATGGCGCCACTGTAGGGCCGCGGCTCACCGCCGGCCGGTGAGCTGCCAGGCGTCCTCGCCCGGCTCGTCGTCGGAGTCGGAGGCCACCGCGCGGCGGTCCAGGTCAGCGGCCACGGCGTCACCGCCGTAGCCACCCACCGGCACCCCGGAGGCGTCGGACACGGGCGCACGCTGCTCCGGCGTGTTCTCCGGCACCGGCGGGTGCTCGGCGTCGTAGGGCGGGTCGTCGTCGGGCACCTCCTCGCCGCGCATCAGGGCCAGGGTCGTCGGCAGGTCGTCGGGACGGACCAGCACGTCACGCGCCTTCGACCCCTCCGACGGGCCTACGACTCCACGCGACTCGAGGAGATCCATGAGCCGGCCGGCCTTGGCGAACCCGACCCGCAGCTTGCGCTGCAGCATCGACGTCGAGCCGAATTGCGTGGTGACCACGAGTTCGGTGGCCTGGAGCAGCAGGTCCAGGTCGTCGCCGATGTCCTCGTCGACCTGCTTCTTGGCCTGGGCCACGGTGACGTCGTCGCGGTACACCGGTCTGAGCTGGTCGGTGACGTGCTTGACGACCGCGGTGATCTCGGACTCGGTGACCCAGGCTCCCTGGACGCGCATCGACTTGCTCGCACCCATCGGCAGGAAGAGCGCGTCGCCCTGGCCGATGAGCTTCTCGGCGCCGGGCTGGTCGAGCACGACCCGGCTGTCCGAGAGCGAGGAGGTCGCGAACGCCATCCGGGACGGCACGTTGGCCTTGATGAGCCCGGTGACGACGTCGACCGACGGCCGCTGCGTCGCGAGCACGAGGTGGATGCCGGCCGCGCGGGCCAGCTGGGTGATCCGGACGATCGACTCCTCGACGTCGCGCGGCGCCACCATCATCAGGTCGGCGAGCTCGTCGACGACGACGAGCAGATAGGGGTACGGCGCGATGACCCGCTCCGAGCCGGGGAGCGGCTTCACCGATCCGGCGCGTACCGCGGTGTTGAAGTCGTCGACGTGCTTGAACCCGAACGCGGCGAGGTCGTCGTAGCGGGTGTCCATCTCGCGCACGACCCACTGCAGCGCCTCGGCGGCCTTCTTCGGGTTGGTGATGATCGGGGTGATGAGGTGCGGGATGCCCTCGTAGGCGGTGAGCTCGACGCGCTTGGGGTCGACGAGCACCATCCGCACCTCGTCGGGGGTGGCTCGCATGAGCACCGAGGTGATCATCGTGTTGACGAAGCTCGACTTGCCGGAGCCGGTGGCACCGGCGACGAGCAGGTGCGGCATCTTGGCGAGGTTGGCGATGACGTAGCCGCCCTCGACGTCCTTGCCGACGCCCATGACCATCGGGTGCTGCGTGCCGCGCGCGACCTGGCTGCGCAGCACGTCGCCGAGGCTGACCTTCTCACGGTCGGTGTTCGGGATCTCGATGCCGATCGCCGACTTGCCCGGGATGGGCGAGAGGATGCGCACGTCCGCGCTCGCCACCGCGTACGCGATGTTCTTGGAGAGTGCGGTGACCCGCTCGACCTTGATGCCGGGGCCGAGCTCGACCTCGTAGCGGGTCACGGTCGGGCCGCGGGTGAAGCCGGTGACCTGGGCGTCGATCTCGAACTGGTCGAGCACCCCGGTGAGCGCCTCGACCACCCGGTCGTTCGCCGCGCTGCGGCTGCGGTGCGGGCTGCCCGGCTCGAGCACGGCCGCGTCGGGGAGGGTGTAGGTGATGTCGCCGGCGAGGGTGAGCTGCTCGACCCGCTGCGGCAACGGCGTGGTGGGGGGCGGTTCGAGCACGCCCTTCGCGTCGGCGCCCGCACCGCCGCGGGTGCCGTGCTCGGCGTCGGTGGACGCGCGCGACCCGGCGCTGGCCGGCAGCCCCGCTCCGTCGCCGGTGCCACCCTCGAGCGCCGGACGCTTCTGCCCGGGGCGCAGTTTGCGCCCGGTCCGCGGGTCCACCACGGCGGCCTGCTCGAACGCCTCCCGGTCGAAGGCGGTGGCGGGCCGATCGGAGGCCGGAGTCAGGCCGCCCGCCGGCAGGCCGTCGGCATCCTCGGTCGCTCGCCGGCGACGTCGTGAGCGGGCCGGCTGGTCGGCGGGAGCCACGTCATCCAGCTGGTCACCGGCGGCGCGCCCGGTGAGGGCGGCCACTGCCCCGCGAACGCGCTGCGGCACTTGGTGCAGCGGGGTGGCGGTGAGCACGAGGAAGCCGTACACACCGAGCATGACGAGCAACGGCACCGTCCCCCAGACCGATACGGCGGCCTCGAGCGGACTCGAGGCGAGGAAGCCGATGATGCCGCCGGCCGCGCGCATGCCGTCGGCGCCGTCTGGCGGCAGCGGGATGCCAGCGGCCACATGGACGAGCCCACAGGCCGAGAACGCCAGCGCGGCGGTGCCGACCGCCATGCGCGAGTCCCCGGCCTCCTCGCGCGGCGCCCGCCAGACCCGGATGCCGGCGAGCAGCAGGGCGATCGGCACTGCGTAGCCGACCGTGCCGAAGGTGCCCGCCACGACGGCGTGCACGACGACACCGACGGCGCCCGGCATCCCCCACCACTCCCGGGCCGCGACCACCACGGCGAGGGCGACGAGCAGCAGCCCGAGCCCGTCGCGGCGGTGCTCGGGCTGGAGGTCGCGCCCGGCGTCGCCGACCTTGCGCGCGACCGCTCCGGTGGCGTGAGCCAGGCCCATCCAGGTGGACTGCGCGGCACGCAACGGCAGCGGCAGGCCCCCGCCCCGGGTGCTGCCGCTACGACGCTTCGGGCTGGAGCCGGTGCGCCGGTTCGCGGGCCGGGTGGACGACCCGCGCCCGCGCGCGGTCGTGGACGTACGTGTCGCCATGGTGCGCAGGCTACGCGAGCGCCACAGGAATCACACGTGTCCCACGCGGAGCAAGCCCATCCCGGTGCGGTCGCCGACTCCTGGCACCTGCTGGGGTCGACAATCGCGGCCACCGGGATGACGCCCGCCGGCCGGCGACGGCGTGACGCACCCAGACCGTCGTCGTGGCGTCCTATAGTCGGGCCCCATGGCCGACCTCGACCGCAGATACCTGCTCACCGCACTTGCGCTCTCACCCGCGGTTCTGGTGCTCTCCGGATGTCCCGCGACCGGCAATGAAGACGGCGAAGACGACGGCGGCGAAGACGACGACTGAACGCCTCCCCACCTCCTATCTTCCCGCCCGGCCCGACAATAGGCTCATGACCTGCGGAAACAGACCTGCGCACTCATCGCGGTGCAGTCCGAGCCGTTGACCGCACGGTCGGCCGCGGCGATGCCGATCACGGCATGGGG
The DNA here is from genome assembly GCA_051657965.1 of Dermatophilaceae bacterium. GTDB lineage: Bacteria > Actinomycetota > Actinomycetes > Actinomycetales > Dermatophilaceae > JBOFLG01. Next base: position 4,295 of record JBOFLR010000091.1, on the reverse strand, counting down.
AACGGGATGTGAGCGCACGGTGCACGAGTGTCGTCTACCGACATCCGCGGCGGCTGGGGTCAGCTCGTAGTGCTTGACGACCGGCCCGGCCGAGTTCACCGAGATCGACGGCAGTCGGTCCCGCCCGGCATGGGCGGCGCACCAGACTCCGTGAAGCAGGACGCACGTCCGGTCTCAACCGGACGAGGGCCCGTCGGTCGCGGAGCGCGGCCACCGCTGCGAGCTGGTGTCGCTCGCGCCACCGCGGGCCTGCCCCTGCGGCCCATCGCGGCGAGCATCTTCGTCGACGCCGCGAGACGGGCATCGGCTGGAAGGCTGCCGCGGCGAGGTCAGGCCTCGACGACGACGGGGATGATCATCGGGCGGCGGCGGATCTTCCGGCCGACCCAGCCGCCGACGGTGCGACGCACGACCTGCTGGAGCTGGTAGGGGTCGGTGTTGCCGGTGGAGGTGGCGTCATCCAGCGCCTGCGTCACCTGCGGGATGATCTCGTCGAACACGGCCTCGTCCTCGACGAAGCCGCGCGCGGTGATCTCCGGGCCGGCGATCACCTTGCCGGTCATCGAGTCGACCACGACGGTGACCGAGATGAAGCCCTCGTCACGAAGGATGGCGCGGTCCTTGAGCAGCGCCTCGTCGGCCTCGCCCACCGACGAGCCGTCGACGTAGACGTACCCGCACGGCACCGCACCGGCCACCCGTGCCACGCCGTCGACCAGGTCGACGACCACGCCGTCCTCGACGACGACGACATTCTCGCGCGGCACCCCGGTGGCCACGGCGAGGTCGGCGTTCGCGACGAGGTGACGCCACTCCCCGTGGACCGGCATGACGTTGCGCGGCCGCACGATGTTGTAGCAGTAGAGCAGCTCCCCGGCGCTGGCGTGGCCCGACACGTGCACGCGTGCGTTGCCGCGGTGCACGACATCCGCACCGAGGCGCATCAGCCCGTTGATCACCCGGTACACGGCGTTCTCGTTGCCGGGGATCAGGGATGACGCCATCAGCACCGTGTCGCCCTCCCCCACCTCGATCCGGTGGTCGCGGTTCGCCATCCGCGACAACGCCGCCATCGGCTCCCCCTGCGACCCGGTGCAGATCAGCACGACCCGCGAGTCGGGCAGCTGGTCGAGCTCCTTGACCTCGACCAGCACCCCGTCGGGCACGTGCAGGTAGCCGAGCTCGGCGGCGATGCCCATGTTGCGCACCATCGACCGGCCGATCATCGCGACCTTGCGGCCGGCCTTCTCGGCGGCGTCGAGCACCTGCTGCACGCGATGGATGTGAGAGGAGAAGCAGGCGACGATGATCCGCCGCCGGGCGTCACGGAACACCTTGTCGATGGCCGGCGCGATCTCGCGCTCGGTGGTGGTGAACCCCGGCACCTCGGCGTTGGTGGAGTCGGTGAGGAACAGGTCGACCCCTTCCTCCCCGAGCCGCGCGAACGCCCGCAGGTCGGTGAGCCGGCCGTCGAGCGGCAGCTGGTCCATCTTGAAGTCGCCGGTGTGCAGCAGAGTGCCGCCGGGGGTGCGCACGGCGACGGCGAGCGCGTCGGGGATGGAGTGGTTCACCGCGACGAACTCGCAGTCGAAGACCCCGAGCCGCTCGCGGTCGCCCTCGCGCACGCCGAGCGTGTACGGGGTGATGCGGTGCTCCTTGAGCTTGGCCTCGACCAGGGCGAGGGTCAGGGTCGAGCCGACGAGCGGGATGTCGGGCTTCATCCGCAGCAGGTACGGCACCCCGCCGATGTGGTCCTCGTGGCCGTGGGTGAGCACGATGGCCTGGATGTCGTCGAGGCGGTCGGCGATCGGCTCCATGTCGGGGAGGATGAGGTCGATGCCCGGGTGGTGGTCGTCGGGGAACAGCACGCCGCAGTCGATGACGAGCAGCTGGCCGGCGTGCTCGACGACCGCCATGTTGCGGCCCACCTCGCCCAGCCCACCGAGCGGAATCACCCGCACCGCTCCTGCGGCGAGCGGCGCGGGGAGGCCGAGCTCGGGGTGGTGCAGGCTCATCGGGTGTGCACGGTGGCGAGTGTCGCGAGCGCGGTGCGCAGTTTCTCGAGGTGCTCCGGTGGGCTCTCCACGAGCGGAAGCCGCACCGCGGCCGACCCGATGACGCCGAGCTCGGTGAGCGCGGCCTTGGCCATGATCGCGCCCTGCGAGGTGTTCATCACCGCCTCGACCACCGGCACGAGCAGCGTGTGCAGCCGGCGCGCCTCGGTGAGGTCGCCGTCGTCCACCGCCCGCACCATCGCGGCGTACTCGCGCCCGGCGACGTGACCGACGACGCTCACGACACCGGTGGCACCGAGCGCGAGCAGCGGCAGGTTCATCGCGTCGTCGCCGGAGAACCACAGCAGGTCGGTCTCGGCCATCACCCAGGTGCTCGCCCACAGGTCGCCCTTGGCGTCCTTGACCGCGCGGATGTTCGGGTGCTCGGCGAGCGTCACGAGTGTCTCGGTGGTGAACGGGATGCCGGTGCGGTGCGGGATGTCGTAGAGCATCACCGGCAGGTCCGTGGCGTCGGCCACGGCGCGGGTGTGCGCGATCAGCCCGGCCTGGGTGGGCTTGTTGTAGTACGGCGAGACGAGCAGCAAGGCGTCGGCACCGGCCGCGGCGGCCCGGCCGGCCATCTCGACGGCGTGCCGGGTGTCGTTGGAGCCGACGCCGGCCACCACGCGGGCGCGGCCGGTGGCTCGCTTGGCGACCAGACGCACCATCTCGATGCTCTCGTCGTCGGTGAGCGTGGGCGCCTCGCCGGTGGTGCCGTTCACGACGATGCCGTCGTGACCGGAGCCGAGCAGGTGGTCGACGACCGCCTCGACGCCGGTGTCGTCGACCGCACCGCCGTCGGACATCGGGGTCACCATCGCGGTGAGAACGCGGCCGAAGGGGGATGACGTCATCCCGCCAGCGTAGTGGTCGGTGACGCACCGGCTCGCCCGTCGCCACCGAGCGCAGGGTCCGCCGCGTCGCGGCATCCGGCGTCGGCGACCGGTCGTACCCTGGGCACGTGCGCCAGTACCTCGACCTGCTCGATCACGTGCTGACCACCGGGGTCGAGAAATCCGACCGCACCGGCACCGGTACGCACAGCGTCTTCGGCTACCAGATGCGCTTCGACCTCGGCGAGGGTTTCCCGGTGCTCACGACGAAGCGGCTGCACCTGCGCTCGATCGTCGGCGAGCTGCTGTGGTTCCTGCGCGGCGACACCAACGTGCGCTGGCTGCAGGAGCGCGGCATCTCGATCTGGGACGAGTGGGCCGACGAGAACGGCGACCTCGGCCCCGTCTACGGGCACCAGTGGCGCTCGTGGCCGACCCCGGGGGGCGCCCACATCGACCAGCTGGCCCGCGTCGTCGAGGGCATCCGCACCGACCCCGACAGCCGCCGGCACGTCGTGTCAGCCTGGAACGTCGCCGACGTCGCCGACATGGCGCTGCCGCCGTGCCACGCACTCTTCCAGTTCTACGTGCGCCCGTCCGGTGACGGCGGGCCGGCGTCGCTCGACTGCCAGCTCTACCAGCGCAGCGCCGACGTCTTCCTCGGCGTGCCGTTCAACATCGCCTCGTACGCGTTGCTCACGGCGATGGTCGCCCAGCAGTGCGACCTGCGGCCGGGCCACTTCGTGCACACCCTCGGCGACGCGCACCTGTACTCCACCCACGTCGAGCAGGCCCGGCTGCAGCTCACCCGCGAGCCGCTGCCGCTGCCGACGATCCGGATCGCCCGGAAGGCCTCGCTCGACGACTACGACCTCGACGACATCGAGCTCGTCGGCTACGAGGCACACCCGTCGATCAAAGCGCCGATCGCGGTCTGAGCGAGGCGATCCCGGATGACGCGCATCACCCTCATCGCGGCGGTGGCCCGGGGCGGGGTCATCGGCGCCGGCAATGCGATGCCGTGGCACCTTCCCGAGGACTTCGCCTACTTCAAGCGGATGACGATGGGTCACCCGCTCGTCATGGGCCGGCGCACCTTCGACTCGATCGGACGGGTGCTGCCCGGGCGACGGACCATCGTGGTCACCAGACAGGCCGACTGGTCCCACGCCGATGTCGAGACCGCGCACTCGTTCGCCGAGGCACTCGCCCTGGCCGGGCCGGCCGACGAGGTGTTCGTCGCCGGGGGTGGCGAGGTGTACGCCGAGGCGATGCCCTTCGCCCACCGGCTGCTCGTCACCGAGGTCGACGCCGAGCCGGAGGGTGACGTGCGCTTCCCGCCCATCGACCCCGCCGCGTGGCGCGAGACCGCGCGCGACCCGCATGACGGCTTCGCGTGGGTCACCTA
>JBOFLR010000090.1:0-1673 GCA_051657965.1 Dermatophilaceae bacterium | reverse complement strand
CCGCCCGCCATCCCAGTGCCGTCCGGCATCCCGGCTCCGCTGCCCACGAGGGTCTGCACGATGTTCTGCAGCGCCGCTCCGGTCGTGCCGTCGTCGACGGCGGCACGCAGCCGGGCCAGCATCCCCCGGTCGTCGGGGTAGAAGCCACCACCGGTGACCAGGCCGTCGGCGTCGACCTGAACGTAGTACCCGATGCCGCGCTGGACCTGCACGAGCGCGCCCTGATGGTCCTTGAGCGGCGACTTGTCGGCGGTGTACCGCAGGTCGCGATACGGACGATAGACGCGCCCCGGGCCGAACTCGTCCTCGAGCGCGTCGAGCAGCGTCTCCATCGGCTCACGCACCGACACGCGGTACCGCTCGCGGTTGGCGGCCCACCAGTCCCGGCCGCCCAGACCGGCCGTCAGCTCGGCGTAGAACGCCACCGCGTCGTGGGGGATGCCGCCGCTCGCCACTCCCCCTATCCTCGCCGACGGCGCACCCGCGGGCGTCATCCGCCGTCGTGCTCGGCGGCCTTCCGCGACCAGCGCTCGCCGGCGTCGCCTCCCCACGCGTCCCACGCCACTCGGCCGGGCGACGGGTAGCCCTTCTCGCCGCGGTGGAAGCCCTCGGCATCCTTGTCGACCTTGTGCCGGGCGAAGTAGGAGTGGATCTTCCGGAAGTCGGCGTCGCTCACCTCCTCACCGGCGGCCAGCTGGTGGGCGCGCGCGCGACCGGTGTCGGTGAAGTTGCGGCCGGCCTTGCCGTCCTCGATCCATCCCACGGCGCGCTTGGCCGCCTGTTGCACCGCCTTGGGCGGCACCGGGCTCACGAGGACCCCTTGCTCAGCGCCGACTCCTTGTGCGCCGCCTTGGCGCCGGTCTTCTCGGACTCGACGATGTAGTACGGCTCGTCGTCGCTTCCGTTGAACTTCTGCCCGTCGAACTGGAACTCGGTCGTGCGCTTCTCCACGACCTTGCCGTGGGTCGTGCCCTGCGAGGTGTTCCAGCTGACCTTCTCGCCTGTGCGGTACGCCATGTCGGGTGCTCCTTCGGTATCGGATGTTCCGCCGAAGTACCCAGAGACCGGATGACGTACGCGCGCCTCCCACTCGTCGGGTCACCGACCCTCGACAGCCGGGTCGCGCGCCCCGGCGGGGCGTCACCCGCCGGCTCGGTGCCTGGCACCATCCGGGTCCGCCTGCGAACGGTGGTCGGGCGAACGTGACGGTAGCGGGCGCGGGCAGGAAAGACGCGACCGGCCTGGTCGGGTCGTCGACAGGCCGGTGGTCACCACTCGCAGTGGATGTGGCTGGAGTGGCCGTTCGGGTCGTTGAGCCGGTTGTAGACCGCGGTCGCGCCGGTGTCGCGGCAGGTCTGCGAGAGCCGCTCGATCGTCGCGGTGTCGAGCGAGGCGACCGAGGTGCCGCCCACCGTGCCGATGTCGAACGCCCGGCCCTGATAGTGGCGCGACCCGGCGCTGTGTGCTGCCCCGGCGATCTCGGTGACCACCACCCGGTAGGCGGACGCGACGTAGTACAGCCCCCGCATCATCGACGCGTCCAGGCAGACTGTTCCGCCGGGTGCACCGCCGTAGGCGCTGCGCTCCGCCGGCCGCCCGGCCGAGGAGTCGTAGAAGTTGGCCATCGCCGTGGCGCCGTCCGAGACACCTGACACGAAGTGCTGGTTCCAGAA
>JBOFLR010000089.1:0-2426 GCA_051657965.1 Dermatophilaceae bacterium | reverse complement strand
TGACGTCATGCCGCGCCGCTCCCGGCGGGCCGCAGCGGGTGCCCGCGCTCGGCGAGCACCGCGGCGAGCACGTCGATGCGGTCGGCGACCAGGCCGTCGACGCCGAGGTCGAGCAGCCGGTGCATCTCGGCGGCATCCTCGCGCGACCACGACGGGAACCACACGTGCACCTGCTTGCCGAGCGCGTGAGCGCGCCGGAGCAGGCCCGGGGTGACCAGGGTGACGGTGCGGCCGTGCCACCGGTGCCGCGCGGGGATCTGGAGCACCGGCGCGGGCGTGTGCAGCAGCCGGCTCAGTCCGGACGGGGTGAAGCGGAGCACGGCCACGCCGACCTGTCCGGCGGCGGTCGCGACCGCCGGACCCAGTGCGCGCCGCAGCGCTCGGAGCCGTCGTTCGGAGAACGAGCCCAGGCACACCCGGTCGGTCGCGCCTCGACGGGTGATCTCCCGCACCAGAGGGGCGATCGCCCGCGGTGCCTTGACGTCGATGTTGACCCGGATGCCGGGGAACGCCTCGAGGAGGTCGCCGATGCGGGGTATCGGCTCGGTGCCGCCGACCCGCGCCTCCCGCACGGCATCCCACGGCAGGTCGGCGACCGCGCCGCTGGCGTCGGTCACCCGGTCGAGCGCCGCGTCGTGGAACGCCACGACCACGTCGTCGCGGGTGGCGTGCACGTCGGTCTCGAGATACCGGTACCCCATGGCGACGGCCCTGCCGAACGCCGCCATGGTGTTCTCCACCCTCAGGTTCGGTGCGTAGCCGGCACCGCCTCGGTGCGCCATCGCGACCGGGGTCGGGTCGGAGAGGTACGGGTAGTCGGTTGCCTGCACGACGCGGTCAGCCGGTGCCGGCCGTGCTGACCCAGGCCGTGCAGTCGCCGGGGAGCCGCCCGTCGTCGGTGAGTGGTGCGGAGCTGGCGAGCACCTCGCCGGCCGGCAGCGCGACGGCATCCGGCCCGAGGTTCGCGACGACGAGCACCGCGCCACCGGGGCCTTCCGATCGGAACGCCACGATCGGCCCGGTGCCCGACTCGTGCCAGCTGAGAGCGGCTGTCCCCAGGCCGAGCTCGCGTCGCAGCCGGAGCAGCGTGCGATACAGCTCGAGGGTGGAGCCGGCGGCGCCCTCCTGCTGGTCGACGGCGAGGTCGGCGTACGCCTCCGGCTGCGGCAGCCACGGCGTGGTGCCCGGGCCGAAGCCGAGACTCGGCGCGTCGCGCGCCCACGGCATCGGCACCCGGCATCCGTCGCGGCCGGTGACGCGGCCCTGGGTACGCAGGAAGGTGGGGTCCTGGCGGACCTCGGCCGGCAGGCCGGTGTGCTCGGGCAGCCCGAGCTCCTCGCCCTGGTAGAGATACGCACCGCCGGGCAGCGCCAGCATGAGGGTGGTCGCGGCCCGTGCGCGGCGCAGGCCCAGCGCGGCATCCGGCTGGGGGTCGTCGGCCCGGATGCCGTTGGGCCGGGGCAGGGTCTGGTCGAGCCCCAGGCGGGACGCGTGGCGCACGACGTCGTGGTTCGAGAGCACCCACGTGGTCGGGGCGCCGACCTCGTCGTTGCTGCGCAGCGAGCCTTCGATGACGGTGCGTAGCCGGGCGGCGTCCCAGGGGGCGTCGAGGAAGTCGAAGTTGAACGCCTGGTGCATCTCGTCGGGCCGCACGTAGCGGGCCAGCCGCTCCTCGGGCCTGACCCAGGCCTCGGCGCAGAGGATGCGGTCGGGTTCGCCGTAGGCGTCGAGCACCTTGCGCCAGCCGCGGTAGATCTCGTGCACGCCGTCCTGGTCCCACATCGGGGCCGAGCCGGTGGCGTTGTGGTCGAGCGTCACGCTGCTGTCGTCTGGCGTCGAGTCGTGGTCGCGAACAGGTCGCTCGGATGACGTGCCGGCGTCCTGGGCGGCGAGGTCGTCGTACAACCCGACCGGGCCCTGCCAGTCGGGCAGGCCGTCGGCCTTGACCAGGCCGTGCGCGACATCCACCCGGAAGCCGTCGACACCGCGGTCGCACCAAAAGCGGAGCACGGCGTGGAACTCCTCGCGCACCTCCGGGTTGTGCCAGTTCAGGTCGGGCTGGGTGACGTCGAAGAGGTGCAGGTACCACTGGCCCGGGGTCCCGTCGACCTCGGTGACACGGGTCCAGCCCCGTCCGCCGAACACCGAGGGCCAGGTGTTGGGCGGCTGCTCGCCGCTCGTGCCGCGCCCGTCGCGGAAGATGTACCGGTCGCGTTCCGGGCTCCCCGGCGATGCCGCCAGGGCCGCACGGAACCAGGCGTGCTCGGTACTGGTGTGGTTCGGCACAAGGTCGACCAGCACCTTCAGACCGAGCCCGTGGGCGGTGGCCACCAGCACGTCCGCGTCGTCGAGGGTGCCGAAGCGCGGGTCGACATCGCGGTAGTCGGCCACGTCGTAGCCGGCGTCGTTCATCGGCGAGACGTAGA
>JBOFLR010000088.1:0-3252 GCA_051657965.1 Dermatophilaceae bacterium | reverse complement strand
TCTACGGCGCCGAGCTGACCCTCGGGCTCGACCGGGCTCAGCTGGGCGTCGCCGACCCCGCCGGCACCCATCTCCTCGTGCTGGCTCGAGGCGTCGAGGGCTACCACCGGCTGGCCGCCGCGATGACCGAGGCGCACCTGCGCGGCGACGAGAAGGGCCGCCCCGACTACCGCGTCGACGAGCTCGTCGACCTCGGCCGCGGCCACTGGACAGTGCTCAGCGGATGCCGGAAGGGAGCCGTGCGAGGTGCGCTGGCGGCATCCGGCCCGGATGCGGCGGCGCATGAGCTGGCCCGTCTCGTCGACCTGTTCGGCCGCGACGCGGTGGCCGTGGAGCTCACCGACCACGGCCACCCCGGCGACTCCCGCGACAACGACCTGCTCGCCGCGCTCGCCGCCGAGCACCGTCTTCCCGTGGTGGCCACCGGCAACGTGCACCACGCCACGCCGTCCGGGCACCGGCTCGCCGGCGCGATGGCCGCGGTGCGGGCCCGGCGCAGCCTCGCCGACATGGACGGCTGGCTCCCGGCCTCGGGCGGGCGGCACCTGCGCTCGGGCGCCGAGATGGCGGCGCGCTTCATCCGGTACCCCGGCGCGGTGGCCCGTAGTGTCGAGATCGCCGACGACGTGGCGTTCGACCTGCGCAAGGCGAGTCCACGACTGCCGAAGAACGGTATCCCGCAGGGGCACACACCGATCAGCTGGCTTCGGGTGCTCGTCGGGCGCGGCTTCTCGCACGTGTACGGCGGCGGCCCGCTCGAGCAGCTGGCCCAGGCGCGGGTCGACCACGAGCTGGCCGTCATCGACCGGAAAGACTTCGCCGGCTACTTCGTCATCGTTCACGGCATCGTCGCGTTCGCCCGCGAGCGCGGCATCCTCTGCCAGGGACGAGGGTCGGCAGCCAGCTCGGCGGTGTGTCACGTACTCGGCATCACCGCCATCGACCCGGTCTTCTACCGGCTGCCGTTCGAGCGGTTCATCTCTGCCCACCGCGACGAGGAGCCCGATATCGACGTCGACTTCGACTCTGACAAAAGGGAGGAGGTGATCCAGTGGGTGTACGACACCTACGGTCGCCGCAACGCCGCCCAGGTCGCGAACGTCATCGCGTACCGGCCGAAGTCGGCGGTGCGCGACGCCGCGAAGGCGCTCGGCTACTCGCCAGGCCAGCAGGACGCCTTCGCCAAGGTCACCAGCGGCTGGTTCGGCGCACCCACCCGGCCGGGGTCACCCGACGCGGGCAATGACGCCGGCATCCCGGATGCCGTGCGCGCCCTCTCCGCCGAGTTCCTCGGTGCGCCAAGGCATCTCGGCATCCACTCCGGCGGCATGGTGCTCACCGAGCGCCCGATCGGCGAGGTCGTGCCGATCGAGCGCGCCCGGATGGCGGGGCGCACCGTGCTCCAGTGGGACAAGGACGCCTGCGAGTACATGGGCCTGGTCAAGTTCGACCTGCTCGGTCTCGGCATGCTCTCCGCGCTCGACCACATGCTGCGGATGACGGCCACGCACCTCGGCGAGTCGTGGACCCTCGGCACGATCCCGAAGGAGGAGCCCGCGGTCTACGACATGCTCTGCCGGGCCGACTCGGTCGGGGTGTTCCAGGTCGAGAGCCGCGCCCAGATCGGCACCCTGCCGCGGCTGCAGCCGCGCGCCTTCTACGACCTCGCCGTCGAGATCGCACTCATCCGGCCCGGCCCGATCCAGGGCGGCGCCGTGCACCCGTACGTGCGGCGGGCCACCGGGCGCGAGCCGGTGACGTACCCGCACGACGAGCTGAAGCCGGTGCTCGAGCGCACGCTCGGGGTGCCGTTGTTCCAGGAGCAGCTGATGGAGATGGCCCGCACCATCGGCGACTGCACCGCCGACGAGTCCGACCTGCTGCGCCGGGCGATGGGCTCCAAACGCGGCGTCGAGCGCATCGAGAGCGTCAAGGAGAAGCTCTATGTCGGGATGCGGAAGCGCGGCCTGGTCGGTGACGAGGCCGACGCCATCTACCGGCAGATCCTCTCGTTCGCGAACTTCGGCTTCGCCGAGAGCCACGCGCTCTCGTTCGCCCTGCTCGTCTACGCGAGCTCGTGGTTCAAGCTGCACTACCCCGCGGCGTTCCTCGCCGCGCTGCTGCGGGCCCAGCCGATGGGCTTCTACTCGCCGCAGTCGCTGGTCGGCGACGCGCGCCGGCACGGTGTCGCGGTGCTCCGGCCCGACGTGCTGCACTCGGCCGCCCAGGCGGATCTCGAACAGGTCGACACACACCCTGATTCAGCGCCACCACGAGCGGTCGGGGAGGCACCCGGGCCGGACGGAGCGGCCACCCTGCAGGTCACCGGTCTCGACTCGTGCCTCCGAGACCACACCGAGAGAACGCGGTTCGTCCCGGGTACCCCCGACCCGACCCCGGCGCACCGCCGCGACACCGCGTTCGCCGTGCGCCTGGGCCTGGACTCGGTACGCGGCATCGGCACCGCCGTCGCCGAGCGGATCGTTGCGGCGCGCACCGAGCGGCCGTTCACCGCCCTCACCGACCTCTCCCGCCGGGCCGGGCTCGACGCCCGCCAGCTCGAGGCGCTGGCGACTGCCGGGGCGTTCGACAGCACCGGTCTCACCCGCCGCGAGGCGCTGTGGAGCGCCGGCTGGACCGAGTCGGCCGACCAGCTCGAGGGCATCGGCATCGGCAGCGCCCCACCGGTTCTGCCCGACATGGACGACGTCGAGATCACCCTGGCCGACCTCTGGGCCACCGAGATGACGCCCGAGCGTCATCCGTTCTCACACCTGCGCGACAAGCTGCGTCGGAACGGTATCCACTCGGTGGAGGAGTTGTCCGATGCCGAGCCCGGGCGGCGGCTGACCGTGGCCGGGCTCATCACCCATCGGCAGCGGCCCGGCACCGCGAGCGGCATCACCTTCCTCAATCTCGAGGACGAGACCGGCATGCTCAACGTGGTCTGCTCGGTGGGGGTCTGGCGCCGGCACCGGCGGGCGGCATCCACCGCGGCGGGGGTCGTCGTCCGCGGCGTGCTCGAACGCGAGGACGGCGTGACCAACCTCGTCGCCGACCGCATCGCCCACCTCGACGGCGTGCACCCCGACGCCGGCCCGGCACTACGCGCCCGCCACCGCTCCCGCGACTTCCACTGACCCCTGTTACACCAAGCGGTCTGCATCCTTGATGCGCCCCTATGACGTCGGATACCGCGCCGAAACCGGGCGATCCACGACGACTTTGGCGTCGTAGCCGGCGTCACAACGT
>JBOFLR010000087.1:0-5336 GCA_051657965.1 Dermatophilaceae bacterium | reverse complement strand
CCGGACGGGTAGGCGCGCACGTTCTGGCGGTAGCTGGCGATGACGACCACCATGACGACGACCACGGCGGCCGCGACCTTCCACGAGTCCGTGATCGCCAGCGCGCCCCCGGCCAGACCGAGGGTCAGCAGGATCTCGTCGGGGGCGTACGACACCGACGACAGCGCATCGCTCGCGAAGACCGGCAGCGCCACCCGCTTCGGGAGGAGCGTCTCGCTGAGCCGGTCACTGCGCATCGCACGGCCGACGAGCAGACGTTTGACCAGCCGTCCCGAGGTAGACACGAGTGACACTGTAGGACCGCCGCTCGCCTCCGTGCGGGCGGGCCGGACACGCCCGGGGACGAGGAGCCGGCCGGTGTAGCGTCGCCCCCGTGCACTTCGTCATCATGGGCTGCGGTCGCGTGGGTGCATCACTGGCCCGGGCCGTCGAGCGCGCCGGCCACGAGGTAGCGGTCATCGACCAGGACGAGTCCTCGTTCCGGCGGCTCGGGACCTCCTTCGACGGTCGCACGGTGACCGGGGTGGGGTTCGACCGCAGCACCTTGCGGGCGGCCGGGGTCGACCGGGCCTACGCGTTCGCGGCGGTGTCCAGCGGGGACAACTCCAACATCCTCGCCGCGCGGGTGGCCCGTGAGAAGTACGGCGTCGAGCACGTCGTCGCCCGCATCTACGATCCCGGCCGCGCCGAGATCTACCAACGGCTCGGCATCCCGACCGTGGCCACCGTGAAATGGACCACCGACCAGATGCTGCGCCGGCTGCTGCCCCAGGGACACGTCCCCGAGCACACCGATCCGTCCGGCCGGATCGTCATCGCCGAGATGCCGGTCGACCCGTCCTGGATCGGGCGCCGCCTCACCGAGATCGAGGCGGCCTCCAGTGGCCGGGTCGCGTACTTCACGCGGCTCGGCGAAGGACAGCTGCCCGGGCCCGACACGGTCTACCAGGAGGGCGACTTCCTCCACCTCGCGATCCGGCGCGACGACCTCGCCACCGCCGAGCGCGCCCTCGACACCGCTCCCCCGACCGTCTGAAGGCTGGAGGAACGCACCCATGCGCGTCGTCATCGCGGGGGCCGGCAGCGTCGGCCGATCGATCGCCCGAGAGCTGCTCCGTAACGACCACCACGTCCTGCTTATCGACCGCGACGCGGATGCCGAGCGCGCCGCCAAGGTTCCCGACGCGAGCTGGCTCCAGGCCGACGCCTGCGAGATCGACTCGCTGTCGGAGGCCGGTCTCGCCGACTGCGACGTCGTCGTCGCCGCCACCGGTGACGACAAGGTCAACCTCGTGCTGTCGCTGCTGGCCAAGACCGAGTTCGGCGTTCCTCGCACCGTTGCCCGGGTGAACAACCCGCGCAACGAGTGGATGTTCGACGAGGCCTGGGGTGTCGACGTCGCGGTCTCCACCCCCCGCATGATGACGGCACTGGTCGAGGAGGCCGTGAGCGTCGGCGACCTGGTGCGGATCTTCGAGTTCCAGCAGGGCCGGGCGATGATGGTCGAGATGACGCTGCCGGTCGGGAGCCCCTACGCAGGCTCCCGCGTAGGAGAGGTGCCGTTCCCCGCGGGCACCGTGCTCACCGGCATCATCCGTGACGGCGGCCCGATCGCACCGAGCCGCGACGACGCTCTCGAGCCGCTCGACGAGCTGCTCTTCGTCACCACCCCGGAAGCAGAGAGCGAGCTCGAGTCACTCCTCAGTCCGGGCCAGCGGCACAAGCGGGACACCGCCGAGCCCGACGACGACTAGACCCACCGCCAGGCGGCACGCCACCGTCAGCTCGGCGACTCGTCGTCCTCCTGGTCGGGGTTCGCGCTGCGATCGAGCGGCGTGTGACCCGACACGAGCAGCCATCCCATCACCGCGACCGCGCCCACCCAGAGTGGCCAGCCGAGCACGACCTTCGCGGTGCCCAGCAGCACCACCTGGTCGGCGAGATAGAGCGGCGTCATCACGGCGAGCCGGATGACGTAGATCACCACCAGAACCCAGGTGAGACGGGCGCAGACGCGCACCATGCCGCGGTCGCGGCGCCATCCGAACGGGTCCTCGGCCCCCCGCGGGTCGCCCGCGCCGACGATGAACCCGACGGCCGGCCAGCGCAGTGCGATCGAGAGCACCGAGCCCGCCAGGTAGGCGGCATTGGTGAGGATCCCGGGAAGGAAGGCGTCCTCGGCCCGGCCCGACCGCAGGGCGAAGAACGCCGCGATCGCGGTGGCGAACACCGCTCCCAGCACGTGGGTCAACGCCGACCGCTGCACCAGCCGGACCGCGGCCAGCACCACGGCGAGTCCGAGCGCCGCACCGGCCGCCAGGGTGACGTCCTGGCGCCAGGTCCACAGCACGACGAACACGACCGTGGGCAGTGCCGTCTCGACCGAGCCTCGCCACCCGCCGAGCGCGGTGGCGAGGCGTTGCCGGATGACGCTCTCGACCGTCTCGGCGTCGACGTGGGCGGCGGTCATCGCGTGGGCACGATCTCGTACGCCGGGTTGAAGATCGTCGGTACCCCCTTGACGAGCGCGACCCTCCCCCGAGCTCGCAGGAAGACCCCGGGCACGATGCCCCCGATCGCGCGGCGACCGATCCAGACGAGGTCGACCGACCCGTTGCCGTCCCACAGCTCGGCGACGAGTGCGGGCACCGCGCGCCGTGGGGGCAAGGTCACGGTCCGCACGGTCCCGCACACCGTGGCCGGATGACGCACGGCCAGCGCCGTGAGCACGTCACCACCCTGACCGGCGGACTGCTCACGAAGCTCGTCGGCAGCCTGTTCCATCGACGTCTTGGTGAGCTCGCGGAACCGCTGACGCAGACCCATCACCGCACCTCGGTGATCTCGGGCCCGCGTTCGAAGGGGTCGATGCCGGGCCCCTCGGCGGGCGCGTCATCCGCGGTGCTCGCCGTCTCGGCATCACGCGGAAGGGCGAGCGGAAGCAGCTCACGAGGCGCCATCGGGTCGGTCCCTCGGACCACGACGGTGTCGCGCATCACCTCGACGAGCGGGGCGGCGGCCTCGGCGTCGATGGCCGCTCGACCGGACAGCACCCCGCGGAGGAACCAGCGTGGACCGTCCACGCCGACGAATGTCGCGGGAGCGAAGACCGTGCGCCCGTCGCGGTCGGCCGACGGCATCCGAGTGCGCAGCTCGGCACCCATGACACCGTCGACCTCCTCGACCGTCCCACCCTGCTTCTCGACGGTGGCGGCGATCTCGGCGCGGATCTCGTCCCAGAGGCCGCTCGACCGAGGCGCCGCGAACGCCTGCAGTTGGAGGGCCGACTCGCCGAGCACCGCGGTGGCGGCATGGACCTCACGGCTCTGCTGGTCCAGCTCGAGTCGCAGCTCGAGACCGGGCACGCCGCGCAGCCACAACGCCCCGACGTCGACCCGGCCGTCGAGACCGTCGACCTCGGCCACGTCGAACGGTCCTTCGGCGCGGTCACCGGACGTGGGCTCCGCCTCCTCGACCGCGACGTCCGAGGTGTCGCCGGCCGCGATGTCGGACGTGTCGCCGGCCGGGTCCGCAGGTCGGCGCGCATGGCGGCCACCGCTTCCGCGGAACTTGTCGAGAATGCTCACTGCGAGGTCTCCCGGGTATCTGGTCGAGGGCTGGACGAGGTGGCCGCCGGGCCGAGACCACCGGTCGACCCGTGACCGGTCCTGCCTCGTGCACTGGCGGGGAGGACGTCGGCGTCCACGAACTCGCCGTGGACGTAGCGTTGCACGACGAGCTGGGCGATGCGGTCGCCCACCCGTACCGTGAACGGCACATCGGGGTCGAGATTCACGAGGTTGACCAGGATCTCGCCCCGGTAGCCGGAGTCGACCGTACCCGGAGCGTTGACGACCGTCACACCGTGGCGCGCGGCGAGACCGGATCGGGGGTGGACCAGGCCGACCGTGCCCTGCGGCAGGGCCAGGGCGACGCCGGTCGGGACCAGCGCACGTTCGCCCGGCCGCAGCGTCACCTCGGCGACACTGGTGAGGTCGGCGCCCGCGTCGCCGTCGGTCTGGTAGGCGGGCAGGACCGCCTCGGGACGGACCCGTCGTACCGCCACCTGCAGTCGTTCGTGGTGCTCCGAGGCCGTCACGGCGACCACCTGCTCAGGCCGCGCACTCCCGGCACACCAGGACCCCGCCGGACTCGCTCGCCAGCTGGCTGCGATGGTGGACGAGGAAGCATCGTGAGCAGGTGAACTCGTCGGCCTGTCGCGGGAGCACACGGACCGAGAGCTCCTCGCCCGACAGGTCCGCACCTGGCAGCTCGAACCCCTCGGCCTGTTCCGTCTCGTCGACGTCGACGCTCGAAGCGCGCGTGTCGACGCGACGGCTCTTGAGCTCCTCGATGGAGTCCTCGGACAGCTCGTCATCGGTCTTGCGCGGAGCGTCGTAGTCGGTCGCCATACCTCTCAGTCCACCCTTCGTCTCGAACTCGGCCCTGACAACGCCTCGGGCCCCGCGTTTGTGCCCCGCTCGGAGCAGGTGCGCGGCAGATTGTGCACCATCCATACCCGCGGTCACCACGCGGGTACCGGCTGACGGCGCGGACGGTGCTCACCCGCTCGCGGGAAAGTCGCGTCGTCAGGCGGGAGACGACACGTGGCGCGCCGTCGTCTCGCGCACCAACGCGCTCAACGCCGAGGCGATTCCCGGTGTGGCCGCCCAGGTCAACAACCGTTCCGGCTCGTCTCCGGAGGCCCCGCCGACGATCCCGCCGGCCTCCCGGACCACGAGCTGTGCGGCCGCTCGGTCCCAGATGTTCAGCCCGCTCTCGTAGTAGCCGTCGACCCGGCCCGCCGCCACCGCGCAGAGGTCGAGCGCCGCGCTGCCGGCTCGACGGATGTCGCGGACCCGGCCGATGACGTCGACCAGGCACCGTGCCTGTCGCTCGCGGACCGCTGCCGCGTAGCCGAACCCCGTGGCGACCAGAGCCAGGCCGAGATCCGTGCGGGCCGAGGTACGCAGGGACGACGTGCCGTGACGGTTGGTGAGCCGAGCTCCACCGCCGAGGTGAGCGTGGAAGGTCTCGCCCCTCACCGGATCGTGCACGGCACCGGCCACCGTGATCCACGCACCCTCGGTCGCCGGGTCGCCGACGACCGCGGCGACGGACACCGCGTAGCCGGGGAAACCGTAGAGGTAGTTGACGGTGCCGTCGATGGGGTCGAGGACCCAGGTCACCCCACTGGTGCCCGTGACACCCCCACCCTCCTCGCCGAGGACACCGTCGGTCGGACGCTGCTCGGTGAGGAGGTCGACCAGCAGCTGCTGGCTGCGCCGGTCCATCTCGGTGACCGGGTCGGTGCGGGTCGATTTCACGGCCACGGC
>JBOFLR010000086.1:0-1947 GCA_051657965.1 Dermatophilaceae bacterium | reverse complement strand
CGGCACGACGGTGTCGAGCTGCTCTTCTTCGGCACCCCCGGGCAGGCCCGCTTCGACTTCATGTGGCGCATCCTGTCCGAGGGGGCCGACGGCTGTGTACTGCTGGTCGACGCCAGCTCGGCCGAGAGCATCGCGGAGGCCGCCGACATCCTCGCCGCATTCCGCGAGCGACACCCTGGCCTTCCCGTCGTGGTGGGTGCGGGCCGCACCGAGTCCGGGGTGCGTGGCCTGGTCCAGGTCGCCCGGCTCGCGGCGACCCTCGGCGTGCCACGGACGCAGGTCATCGCTGTCGACGCCCGAGACGCCAACCGGTGTCGCGCCCTGCTGCTGGCCCTCCTCGTCGAGGTCTTCGAGCACATCGAGAGCGCGCTCGCCGCACCGTCTGCGGTCGAGGAGGCGGACGACACCGTCGAGACCGACCGGATGCCGGTGGCGGTGTGAGGCGGGAGCGCACGTGACCTCGTTCCTCGACTCCGTCGCCGAGCTGCGCGACAGCCTCCCGGGCATCCAGCGGGTACTGCTGTGCAGCAGTGACGGACTCCCGATCGTCGACACTCGTGACGACGTCACGGGTGGCAGCACCGCGGCGACGGCAGCCGCGGTGCTCGGACTGGGCCGTCATACCGCGACGATGCTGGGCCAGGGCGAGTTCACCGAGGCGGTCATGCGCAGCAGCGACGGATGCCTCGTCGTGTACGGCGCGGGCGGCTCGCACGTGCTCGCCGTGTTCTGCTCACCCGAGGTGAACATCACCCTGCTCGACCGCAAGTGCCGCCGGCTCGTCGACAGCCTCGACCCGGACACCGCACTGGCCGGCCTCATGACCGGCTGACCGACTCCGCCGGTCTCGGTTCCCGCGCGCGGGATAGCGCCACCACCGATCACCAGCACGGCGACCGCTGCGGCCACCGACGAGGTGGCCGCAGCGAAGCCGGTCGGGCTGTCCAGCGCGTAGGTCGGAATCATGCGGCTGGGAACCGCCAGCGCGAACACCATCGCGCCCAGCGAGCCGAGCCAGGAACCGGTCATGTTCCCGCGGTGCCCGGGCAGGTCGGCCCGACGGATCGCCAACACCCCGAGCGTCACCGTGACCAGGGTGACCAGGCTCAGCACGTGCAACCAGCTGAATGCACCGTCCCGGATGTGCCGGATCCAGAAGGACGACGCCGCGGCCCAGAGCATGAGCACCACCCAGACCCGACCGAGCAGGCGGTGACGAAGATCGCCCTTGCGGCGCGCCAGTTGCACGACACCGAGCAGCACCGACGAGGTGGCGGCCACGACGTGTGACACGAGGAGCATGGTCCAGACCGGTTCGGTGTTCACGACGACGCCTCCTGGAGAGCGGTGACGAGCTTCCGGACCGTGGCGTGCAGTTCACCGGGGTCGAGCCCCTGGCCGCGGACGAGCGCCGTGAAGCGGTCGCCGAGCACCTCGCCGGCGAGCCGCAGGCGAGCCGATCCGTCGGTGGTCAGCCGTAGCTCGCGGCGGTTGCCGCCGGCAGGGCGCACCTGCAGCAGGCCCTCACGGGCCAGCCCAGCGACCATCCGGCTCGTCGCCGCCTCGGTCGAGCCCATCCCTGTCGCGAGGTCTCGCTGGGTCGGGCCGTCGAGCTCGGCCACGTGCACCAGGGTCAGGAACCGGCGGAAGGTCAGACCGGTACCCGCCTCGGCGAGCAGCGACTCGGCGCGTCGGTCCATGAGGGCGACCAGGCGATGGAGATCGTGGGCGAGATCGGGCACGAGCGCAGACTTGCAGAGACAACTTGTATCCACAAGTCACTGCCTTCAGGCGCGGTCGCACGGTCGGTCCCCATTAGGCTGCGGGCCGTGACCGACGCTGCCCACCCGGACGCCGCCTACCCCGACGCCGCCCACCCCGACGACGGCGCGCTCGACCTGGCCCGCGACGCTCTCGATCTCGCCGACCCGGCGGTGGACCCGTCCG
>JBOFLR010000085.1:0-9985 GCA_051657965.1 Dermatophilaceae bacterium | reverse complement strand
GACCTGATGCAAGAACCGTACGCAGTCTCCCCGGAGACCATCCATCGCTTTGCCGAAGAAGGCTTCGTCAAGCTCGATGCCGTTCTGGACCCCGACGCGCTCGACCGGTACGAAAAGGAGATCAGCTCGAGAGTCAAAGAGCTCAACACCCAACATCGTCCGCTGGAGGAACGCGATACCTACGGCAAGGCGTTTCTTCAGGTTTCCAACCTCTGGCGGCACAGCGAGGTCGTCAAGGGGTTCGTCTTCTCCGAACGGCTCGCCGGCATCGCCACCGCGCTGCTGCAGACTCGCGGGGTCCGGCTCTATCACGACCAGGCCTTGTACAAGGAGTCCGGCGGCGGCATCACGCCCTGGCACGCCGACCAGTACTACTGGCCGCTCTCGAGCGACCGCACGGTGACCGCCTGGGTTCCCCTGCAGGAGACGCCCGCCGAGATGGGCCCGCTCTCGTTCGCGCGGGGCAGTCATCGTTTCGAGCTGGGTCGCGACCTGCCGATCAGCGACGAGTCCGAGGAGACCCTCGCCGTCGAGCTCGCGAAGGCCGACTTCGCGCACGTCGAGGCTCCCTTCGCGCTCGGCGACGTCAGCTTCCACAACGGGTGGACCTTCCACCGCGCCGGCGCCAACCGCTCCGGTCGACCACGTGCGGTGATGACGGTGATCTACATGGATGCCGACATCGAGGTCATCGCGCCGACGAACCGCTACCACCGGCACGACGCCGACACCTGGATGCCCGGGGCTGCGATCGGCGAGGTGCCCGACACCCCGCTCAACCCCGTGCTCCACGAAGTGGTCGGTCAGTCCGCGTGAGCAGCGCCCGGTTCGCGGTGGAACGGCTCGTTGGACAGCACGACATGTCGACCGGGGCCGCTGTGGCCCCCGATCCTGCCGAGCAGCATGTCGGCGGCGGTGACCCCGAGATTGCGGGCCGGGAGGTGGACGACGCTGACCCCGACGGGTGCGAGCACCGAGTAGGGGAAGTCGCCGAACACCGCCACTCCGAACTCCTCGGGTGAGCGGCCCTGCGCCAGCAGGGCCTGGACCGCGCCGATACCCATGAGGTTGTTCGTCACCACGACGGCGTCCGGCGGCTCGGGCATCGACAGCAGATCGTGCATGGCCGCCGCTCCGCCCGCGACCCGGTAGTCGGCCCAGCGCACGAGTGCATCGAGGTCTCCGGTGTCGTGCTGAGCTGCGACTCGTCGCCATCCGGCCTCCCGCTGCCGAGCGGTCTCGACGTCCCGAGGGCCGGAGATGCACGCCACGCGGCGGTGGCCGCGGTCGAACAGGACGGTGGCGGCCTCGGCACCCCCGTCCTCGTTGCCGAACGTGACTGCGTCGATGTCGTGGCCGTGCGGGGCGCGGTCGACCGCCACGACCGGGCGCCCGGAGGCGACGAGCGGTCCCAGGTCGCTGCGGTTCGATGCGGGAGCGAGGATGACGCCGGCCACGTTCTCGGCCACGGCCACGCCGATGTAGCGCTCCTCCTTCGCCGGATCCTCGTCGGTGTTGCACAGGACGACAGAGAACCCTGCCTCCTGTGCGCGGTCCTCGACACCGCGGGCCAGGGAGGTGAAGAACGGGTTCTCGATGTCCGGGATGATCAGCGCGATCACCTCCGACGCCTGCCTGCGGAGCGAGCGGGCGGTGCGGTTCGGCACGAACCCGAGCTGCTTGGCCGAGTCGCGGACCCGCTCGGCGAGCGCCTCCGAGACCGGTACGCCGTTCAGCACGCGCGAGACCGTCGCCGCCGACACCCGGGCGTGGGCGGCGACATCCTGGATGGTCGTCACGACACGTCACACCCTTCCGCCTCGACCTGGGCCAGGAGTGTACGGGTCGTGCACCACTCACCGGACGCGGACGACGGCAGGCCTGGTCGCCAGGCGAGTCGCGGGTCACCGTTCCAGGCGTTCTGTCACATGACGAGGACATCGACCGCCCTGCTGTCCTGGGTCGTCATCCGGTGCACCGGCCCGGTGATCTCGACGGTGCCGAGCGGCGCGACCTCGGTCTCGCAGTCGCTCCCGACCCACAACCGCACCTCACCCGGCTCGACGACGCGCACCAGGTCGCGACCGCTGAACGCGAGCCGGCTGGTGGGGATCCGCAACGCGACCCGGCGCGACGCGCCCGGCTTCACCGCGACCCGGGTGAAGGCGAGAAGCTGGCGCAGTGGGCGGGTGACCGATGCGGCAACGTCCTGTGCGTAGATCTGCACCACCTCCTCGCCCTGCCGTTCGCCGGTGTTGGCGAGCACCAGCTCCACCTCGATCACGCCGCCCGCGGGGACCGAGCTCTCCCGCACGCGGCATCCGGAGTACTCGAAGGTCGTGTAGCCGAGGCCGGCACCGAACGGGAACTCCGGCCGGGTCGAGACCGTCGACGCCTCGGTGTCGCCGCCGAGCTCCGGGTGCAGGTACGAGTAGGGCTGCACGCCCGCCGACCGCGAGATCGACACCGCGAGACGGCCCGACGGGTTCACCCGTCCGGAGAGCACTCCACTGACGGCGCGCGCACCGTCCTGGCCGGGGAAGAACGCCTGGATGAGGGCCGCCCCGCGATCGGCCGCCCAGGCCACCGAGTACGGCCGCCCGGAGATCACGACCAGCACCACCGGCGTGCCGGTGTCGAGCACCGCCTCCACCATCGAGCGCTGCACGCCGGGGAGCTCGAGGCTGTCGGTGTCGCAGCCCTCGCCGCTCGTTCCCCGCCCGAAGATGCCGGCGTGGTCGCCGACGGCCACGACGGCGACCTCGCAGCCCTTCGCCAGCTCGACCGCGGCGGCGATCCCGTCGGTGTCCGCGGTGCTGACGCCGCATCCCTCGGCGTAGCCCACGACGGCGTCGAACTCCGTGCGCAGCGCGTCGAGCAGGGTCGGCACCTCGATGCCGAGCGCCACCTCGGGATAGCGGTCGAGCACGTGGTTGCTGTAGGAGTAGCAGCCGAACATCGCAGCGGCGCGGTCCGCGTTCGGCCCGATGACGCCGACGCGGGTCGACGCCGCGAGCGGCAGTATCCCGCCGTCGCGGAGCAGGGTCACCGACTTCTCGGCGATCTCCGCGGCGATCGCCCGGTGTGCGGCGGGGTCGAGGTCGACCGCATCGTCGAGCCCGTCGTCGTCGAAGACCGCGGAGTCCGGATCGAGGAGGCCGAGCTCGCTCTTCTGTCGCAGCACCCGGGTGACCGCCAGGTCGACCAGGGCCTCGTCGACCTGGCCGGCCCGGACGGCCTCGACCAGAGGCTCCAGGTAGGTGTCGCCGGTGGGCAGCTCGATGTCGATTCCCGCGTGCAGCGCCGTGCCGGCGGCCTGGGCGGGCGACTCGGCGACCCGGTGCAGCTTCTGCAGGAAGGCGACGCCGTAGTAGTCGGAGACGACGGTGCCGGTGAAGCCCCAGCGGTCGCGGAGCAGCTCGGTGAGCAGGCCGCGGTCGGCCGCGGCCGGCATCCCGTCGATCTCGCTGTAGGAGTGCATGACCGAGCGGGCCCCGGCATCCACGACGGCCATCTCGAACGGCACCAGCAGCACGTCGGCGACCTCGCGCGGCCCGGCGTGGGTGGGCGCGAGGTTGCGCCCCGCTCGCGAGGCCGAGTAGCCGACGAAGTGCTTGAGCGTGGCGACGACTCCCTGCGACTGCAGGCCACGCACGTAGGCCGAACCCAGCTCGCCGACGACGAACGGGTCCTCGGAGATGCACTCCTCGACCCGGCCCCAACGGGCGTCGCGGACGACGTCGAGCACCGGCGCCAGACCCTGGTGCACGCCCAGACTCGCCATGCTCTCGCCGATCGCGGCGCCCATCCGCTCGATGAGCACCGGGTCGAAGGTGGCACCCCAGGCGAGCGGCGTGGGGTAGGTGGTGGCCTTCCACGTCGCGAGGCCGGTGAGGCACTCCTCGTGTGCGATGGCGGGGATGCCGAGCCGGGTGTTGTCGCGCAGCCATCGCTGGGCGGCGCGCAACGACGCCCGGCCGGCCGCGGGCTCCACCGGCATGGTCCCGAACACCCGGGTGAGGTGGCCCAGTCCGTGGCGCGCGAACTCCTCGAACCGGGGGTCCTCCCCGTCCTGGAACGGAGCCACGTTCTGCCCCTCGATGGTCTCCTCGGCCCACATGCCGACCAGCTGCGCGACCTTCTCCTCCAGACTCATCTGCGCCATCAGGTCGGCGACCCGCCGGTCCGCGGATCCATCGGTGGTCGTGCCGGTCGTGGTGGTCTGTGGAGAGTCGGGCATGACGGCGCTTTCTCGAGAGGGACGGGGACCACGAGCCAGGGTCTGGGCTCGGAGCGGGGGCGGATGACGCGGCGGCCGGCGGTCAGCCCTTGAACGCGCCGTCCATCACCCCGTCGACCATGCGCTTGCCGACGACGGCGAACAGCACGAGCAGGGGGATGGTCGCGAGGAACGACCCGGACATCGAGAGCCCGAAGTCGACGAAGTACTGGCTCTGCAGCGCCTTGATGGCGAGCTGCACGGTGTAGTTCTCCGGCGACTGGAGCACGATCAGCGGCCAGAGGAAGTCGTTCCAGGCGGTGACGAAGGCGAGCAGGGCGAGCACGAACCCGGCGGAGCGCACCAGGGGGAACGCGATCCTCCAGTAGATCTGCCAGGTGCTGCAGCCGTCGACGCGCGCAGCCTGCATCAGCTCGGTGTCGAGCACGGTGGCGATCTGCTGCCGCATCCAGAAGATGCCGAAGGCGTTCGCGATGCCGGGCACGATGAGGGCCTGGAGGCTGTCGACCCAGCCGATGTCCGACATCACCAGGTACAGCGGGATCACCGACAGCTGGGTCGGCACCATCATGGTGGCGATGATGAAGACGAACAGCGTCGTCCGGCCACGGAACTCCAGCTTGGCGAAGGCGAACCCGGCCAGCGTGCTGAGGAACATCTGGCCGATCGCGATACTGCCCGCGACGACGAACGAGTTGGCCAGGCTCCGCACGAACGGCACCAGGGTGAACACCTGCTCGGCCAGGGTGAGGAAGTTGCCGCCGGGCACGACGGCCGGAGGCAGCTGGGACACTGCGGCCGAGTCGTTCGAGGCGACCACGAACATCCAGTACAGCGGGAACACGCACACGAAGACCGCGATGCCGAGCAGCAGGTAGGTCCACCAGTGCACCCGGCCGGCGAACCGCCGCTGCCGCGGGACCTGCGACGGCCGGGTGGTGGTCATCAGAGCCATGGCGCCAGTCCGTTCACCGGTCGGAGGAGATACGACGTGACAGCAGGAAGTTGACGATGGAGAACGCGACGATCAGTACGAACAGGACCACGCCGATCGCGCTGCCGTAGCCGAACTTGAAACTGCCGAAGCCCTGCTCGTACATGAAGAGGGTCAGCGTCTGGAACTGTCGCCCGTCGCCTCCGGTGAGACCGGGCGTCGACAGCAGCAGTGGCTCGGTGAAGATCTGGAGCCCACCGATCGTCGAGACGATGACGGTGAAGATGATGACCGGCCGCAGCGACGGGATCGTGACGTACAGGAACCGCTTGACGGCACCCGCACCGTCGACCTCGGCGGCCTCGTGCATCTCCCTCGGGATCGCCTGCAGCGCAGCGAGGTAGATGAGCGTGTTGTAGCCGAACCACCGCCACAGCACCATCGTGGACACCAGGATGTGACTGGGAACGGTCTCGGCCCTGAAGTCGATGGGCCCGAGCCCGACCACGTCTAGCGCGGCATTGACCAGCCCGTAGTCGCGGCTGAAGATCGACGCGAACGCGACCGTGGTGGCGACCACCGAGGTGATGTAGGGGACGAGCATCGACATCCGGAAGAAGGTCGAGAAGCGCAGCCGCACGTTGTTGAGCAGCTGTGCCAGCGCCAGCGCCAGCAGCAGCTGCGGCACCGTCGAGAGGGCCCAGATGCTGACGGTGTTGCGCAGCGCGTTCCAGAACCGTTCGTCGCCGAACAGCGTCGCGAAGTTGTCGAGGCCGACGAAGGTGCGCTCGCCGATCGGGTTCCACTCGAACAGTGCGACGTAGAACGTGAACAGCGTGGGGATGAGCCCGAACACCGCGAAGACCACGAAGAAGGGCGCCAGGTAGGCGTACGGTGCCACCCGGTCGGCCCATGACGTCGGCCGGACCCGCCGTGCTCGTCGTCGGTTCGCGGCGTCACCGGGTGCGCCGAGCGGGGACCGCTTCGACGAGGTGGCGATGGACAACGGGGGCGCTCCTTTCGCACGCACCGGGTGGGCCGGCGTGCCAGCGCCGGCCCACCTCGGCGGCGTCAGCCCTTCAGTGCGCTCTTGACGTTCTTCATCGCGGTATCCCACGCCGCGCCGCGGTCGAGCTGCCCGGCCTCCACCTGATCCATGGTGTTGACCAGCGCGGAGTCGACGACCCGTTGCTGCGGACCCAGGTAGATCGGCCGGACGGCCTTCACGCTGTCGGCGTAGATCTTCCCGACCGGCGCATCACCGAAGAAGTCGTTCTTGAACTCGAGGATGTCCGGGGTGTCGTAGAGCTTCGCCGTGGACGGGAAGTTCCCGTGCTTCTTGAACACCGCCAGCTGCTGCTCCGGTGCGAGCAGCCACTGGATGAAGGCGTACGCCTCCTTCGTGGAGTCGGATTTCGCGGGGATGGTGAGCTGGCTGCCACCCGCGTTTCCGGCGCTCTCGGGAACCGCGGCGATATCCCACTTCCCCTTGGTGTCAGGAGCCTGCTGCTGGATGTAGTTCATCATCCACGACGGGCAGGGCAAGGTGCCGACGTCACCGTTGTTGATCGCGGCGTTCCACTCCTCGCTGAACGGCTTGATCTTCGCCGAGATCGGGATCGCGTCCAGGGCGAGGTCGAACGACTCGCGCACCACGGGGTTGGAGTCGTAGATGAGTGTGTCGCCGTCGCCGTAGTACAGCGCCTCGCCCTGCTGGGTCGACGGGTTGTAGACGGCGTTGACGACCGTGTCGATCATGCCCTTGCCGGTCTTCGCCTTGTACTGCTGGCCGACCTTGATGAAGTCGGGCCAGGTCGGCCACGATGCGCTCACCTGGTCACGCTCGGCGGGCAGGCCGGCCGCCGCGAAGAGGTCCTTGCGGTAGCACACCGCCAGCCCACCGACGTCGGTGGGGATGCCGATCACCTCGCCGTCCGCGGCCACGCCCTGCGCCCAGCGCCAGTCGAGGTACTCGCCCTCGATGTCCTTCGCCCCGAGGTCGCGCAGGTCGACGAAGTTCTGCGGCTGGGCCTTGAACTGGCCGAGGTAGCTGCCCTCGATCGCCGCGACGTCGGGCACGTTGCCGCCCGCGAGCGCCGTGGTCAGCGCCTGGGCCTGCTCGTCGGAGCTGGCACCTTTGACGGTGATGTCGATGTCGGGGTTCTCTTTCTCGTACTGCGCGATGACCTCGTCGAGGCCCATGCCGCCGAACAGCCAGACGTCGAGCTCGGTCTTCCCACCGGCTTGGTCGTCGCCGCTGCCGCACCCGGCCAGGAGCCCGAGGCTGGCGGTGAACGCGACGACCGCGGTCAATCTCGTCTTCCGTGTCACTGTTTCCTCCACGCTGAGGTTTTCCGGGGAGCCATGAATCACCGCCCTGCAGGTGGTTCCGCAGAGGAATCGATTACTGGCAGTGCGTCCACACTGTAGGCCTCGGTCGGAGTGCGCACAACCGCCTGAAATCGGCATCTCCGAGGCCCGAGCGGCGCTCAGCCGTTCGAAGCTTCGTCGGCGATCTGAGAAAGCGATTACCGCCATCGCGGCTGCACGTGGTGTGTGCATCGCTGCCGGCTCGAGGCCGCCGGTCACGCGGTGTCCGGATGGCGTAGCACCGCATCTCTCGTCCTCTCGACGCGGCGACGGTGCCGGGCAGAGCGGACGCCGACAGCACGCCACCTGGCCCGACCTGGCCGTGAGGGCGCACGCCGTGCCCGCGTCCTGCGCTCTCGCGGTACTCCGCCGAGGCTCGACCAGGTGGGAGACCGGCGACGTCCGGTCGATCACCCGCCCGATCCGATCGACGTCCACGGACCGCTCGAACCTCGGGAAAGCGCTATGCCGAGTGGCGAGGTGGTGGGGCACCGACGAGCCGCGGCGGTCGCGTCGTCATGGCGGTGGTCTCGCCACCGTCGACCGGGAAGACCGCCAGGCCGGCGACCACGACGTCGCTGTTTCCGCGGCGGAGCACCTCGACGGTCGTCGCGCCGCCGACCAGCGGAGTGGTCGCGCCGACCCACACCCCCTGATCCAGGTCGTCGCCGCGACCGAGGAAGTCGTCGAACTCACCGAGGGGCTGCCCGCCGATCACCACGGCCTGCCGCCGGAAGAGGCTGTCCCAGTCGCCGTCCTCGGCGAGGTAGAGCGCGACCCGTACGGCGGCGGCATCCGCCGGCCCGTGGATCGACAGGGAGATCCGGTCCGGATGCCGCCACAGGCCCAGCTCGGTGGTGAGGCGCTGGCAGCGCACGCCGGCGGAGGGCGTGACCCGCCACGAGGTCGAGGCGGAGCCGTCGACGGCGTCGAGACCCGGCCGCCACGGCTGCGCCACCGGTGCCTCGAGCTCCGCGGCGGTCGCGTGGGGGGCGTCGCGTCCGGCGAGCGACACGCCGGCCAGGTGCATGCCCGGCCACACCGCGACCAGGGCTCCGGTCGCCTCCGCACGGAACGGCACGGCATCCCCGGTCAGGGCGCGCTGCATCCGGCCGCGCAGCCGCACGACCCCGCCGAGGTGCTTCTCGTTGAGCGAGAGGAGCAGCCCGAGCTCGCCGAGGATCGACCCGCCGTCGGGAGCGACACCGGCCGCGAAGCGCGCGACGGTGGTCTCGGCGTCGCAGCCGGCGACGAGCTCGGAGGCCCGCTCGAGCATCACCCGGTCCGACGCCCCGGGCGTCCCGGCCGCGCGGCTCCAGAGCTGGACGGCCCTGGCCAGCCGCACGTGGTCGGCATGGAGGTCGCGCACGTACTCGACGTGGTGGAGCAGCCGCTCCAGCTCGGCGGCGTGGTCGTCGTCGGCTGCGGCGAGGGCCTCCCGGGCGTGCTCGACCGCGCGGTCCAGCAGCGGCCGGGTGCGCGCCTCGGACTCGAGGTGGGGCAGCACGTACGAGGAGAGCCAGGAGTCCGGGAACGGATGCCGCGCGTCGACGAACCGGTAGGCCTGGAGCAGCGGGTTGACGAAGCACTCGTACCCCACCCAGGACTGCATCGTCGGGTCGGTCTCGAGCGCCAGGTCGCCCAGGCGCTCCAGCGTCTCGAAGGCCCGGGCGGCCGCCGGGCCGGCTCCCACACCGAAGCGGCGGCGCGCCCAGTGCTCACGGAAGGTGTCGGCATCCGGCCTCGGTGACCAGCACTGGGACGCGAAGAAGTCGAGGTTGATCTCGCAGTAGCGGGTGTTCCAGTGCAGCACCAGCGCACCCGACACCGAGCCGGCCGCGAGCCGGTCGAGCAGGACGGAGGTAGCCGCCACCTTGGGCTGCATGACCCACAGGTGCTGGTCGGTCTCGCCCCAGGTGACGTGCCACTTCTCGCCGACGGTGGACGCGTAGGCGTCGAGGCTGCCGCGGTCGACCGCCCAGCGCGGCTCGTACGGCGAGATGCTGCTGCGCACGAAACGGTCGCCGAGCACCGCGTCGGCACAGGCGAACACCGCCTCGCTGCCCCAGCCGCTGGTCACCAGGCGAGCGTCGGGCTTCATCCGGCCGACGATCTCGTCGGCCCGCCGCAGCCAGGCGAGGTAGTCGGCATCCGATGGGACGAGATCGGGATGCCGCGCCGTCAGCTCTCTGCGCAGCTCGCGGTCGTCGGGGTGGGGGGAGCCCTCCGTCGTTCGCCACACCCCGGCCTCGGACTGCCACAGCGCGTAGTAGTCGCAGTCGGGGTAGGCCGCGAAGAGGGCGCGAAGGCGTGCCTCGAGGACCCGGCCGGCCGACGGCGACCCCGGCTGGATGAGGCGCCCTCGTTCGTAGCGGTCGGCCTCGGGCAGCGCGTCGAGCACCTCGCGCCCGAAGTCGAGTTGGTTGGCCGGCTCGATGCCG
>JBOFLR010000084.1:0-1569 GCA_051657965.1 Dermatophilaceae bacterium | reverse complement strand
GGGTCTGTGTCCCGAGCTCGTGCGCCTGACCGCGATGGTGGTCGCCGACTCCGCTCCACGAGAGGACGGTCCCCGCGTCGGCGAACGACACGGCGCGGGCGCCGAGGATCGACAGCAGCTGCCGGCCGGCGCGCTCGGCGGCATCCGGGGTCAGACCGTCGACGAGGTGCTGGGACGCGAGTGAGGCGCGGTGCAGCGTGGCGTAGGTGGCGCGATCGACGTCGGAGAGGAACCCGCGCTGCCGGCCGCGCCGCACGAGCCGCAGCGCGGCCCAGGCGGCGAGCACCAGCCCGGCGACGAGCGCCGCCGTGGGCCAGTGGATGCCGCTCGTCATGGCGGCCACCCTAGGCTCGCCATCGGATGCAGGTCAGGATGCGACGAGCAGCACGACGAGGAGGAACGGGTGCCTGAGCTCGACGAGGAGGAACGGGTGCCTGAACTCGACGAGGCGCTGCGGCAGTGGCGCGGTGCGGTCGCCACCGGCACGGCGGGCGACGGGTGGGTCGTCGGACCCGCCGCGGGCGGCATCCGCGTGCCTGGTTCCCCGGCCGGATGACGACCGCGGCCGATGCGGTGGCCTGGGCCGCCGAGCTCCCCGGGGTGGCCGGTCAGGTGGACGCGGCACGGGACGCCTGCACGCAGTTGCGGTGGCACCCGGCACTACGACGCCAGATGCCCGAGGCCGCGGCCGAGTCGCTGGTGCGGGGGGCGGTGGCCAGCGCCGGGCTGGAGGGTGCGGTCGTCCCCGCCGCGCTGGTCCGTGACGTGCTGCGCGGCGCCCGGTCGTGGGGGGTCGAGCCGGGTCCGGTGGAGCAGGTGGCTCGGGGTGTCGTGGCGGCGACCGCGGAGTCAGAGCACCTGGCGGGCCGGGTGCTGAGTGCACCGCGCCAGGTGCTCGCGCGGCTGCACGTGCTGGCTGCTGCGGGCCTGGTGCCCGACACCGAGCTCGGCCGGCCCCGTCTCGCGGGCGAGGACTGCCCCGAGCTCGGCGACCTGGGTCCTGCGCCCCCGGCCGGTGAGGCCGCCGCCCGGCTCGACGCGGTGGTCGACGTGCTCGTGGCGCTGCCGCGGTTGCCGGTGGTGGTGGCCGCAGCCGTCGTGCACGCCGAGATCGTGCACGCGCGGCCGTTCCGGCGCGGCAACGGCGTGGTGGCCCGAGCACTCGACCGGGTGGTCGTGCGAGCCGGCGGGCTCGACCCCACCGGCGTGGCGGTGATCGAGGCCGGGCACTCGGCCGGTGGCAGCGCCGGCTACCTCGGCGCGCTCGCGGCCTACGGCACCGGGGACGTCGCCGGTCTCCAGATCTGGACGGAGCACTGCTGCACCGCCGTTCGTGCGGGCGCAGCCGACGGCGAGCGGATCGCCGACGCCGTCCTGACCGGACGGCCGGACTGATCTCGTCGTCGCCGTGCCGGCGGTACCACCGTTCGGGTCCACCGTCGGCGGGCGAAGTGATCGCGTGTTGAACCTCTTTCGCACGACCTACGGATTCATGCTTTCTGAGGCGTTTCTGATGACGTTTTCGACAGGTAATCGCGTGGGCTTGCGCGCAGAGCCAGCATGAGCCAC
>JBOFLR010000083.1:0-8534 GCA_051657965.1 Dermatophilaceae bacterium | reverse complement strand
GCCCGGGGCTGGGGTGTCGAGACCGCGCTCACGGTCGACGCGCTCCGGGCCGGGCTCACGGTGCGCGAGGTGCCCTGCGAGCTCCACCACCGGGTGACCGGAGCCGACTGGCGGTCGCAGCTGCACCGAGCCGCCCAGTACCGCGACGTCTGGCTCGCTCTGGTGCGACGCGGCTGGCGGCCGTGGCACCGGGTCTGACCAGGCGTCCCGACCGGGACGCCGTAGCGCGCCGGATCGGTGCTTCCGCGTCATCGCCATCGCCAGCGTTGTCCCAGATCGCGCGATTGTCCTGCCTGACAGCGTCGTTCGCTCTGCTCGTCGTCGTCGGAGCGACAGCGCCGAATGCAGCCCTACCCGATCTCGGCGAACCCGGTTGGGCGCCAGACCGACTCATGATGGCTGCGTTGACCCCCGCTGCCGTGACCGCTGTCCTCTGGGTGGTCTACGTGGTCGGCGCGGTCGCGGTGTGGGTCGGGCTACGCAGTGGCGCACCGCCGCTGCGGTCATGGAGGGTGCCGTTGGGTATCGGCGCGGCCGCGCTGCTGACCGCGCCGTTCGGCTCGGCCGACCACGTCAACTACCTCGCCTACGGCCGTATCCTCCTCGGTGGCGGCGACCCGTGGACGGAAGCACCGGCCGAGTGGGGTGGCGGCGCCGACCCGATCGCCAGCCGAGTCGAGGAGCCGTGGACCGAGGAGCCCAGTGTCTACGGTCCGGTCGCCACGCTCGTGTTCGCGGGTTCGGCGCTGCTGGGCGGCGACTCACTCCGGCAGGGCGTCTGGGTGTGGCAGGTCGTGGTCGTCGCCTGTTGGCTCGGCACGCGCTGGCTGCTTCGCCGGGCGCTGCCGGTGCACACCCATGGTCGCGTCGACGTGCTCTGGACGCTCAACCCGCTCGTCGTCGGCGTCGGTGTGCTCGGCGCTCACGTCGACGTGCTCGCGACGGCGCTGGTCGTGGGTGCGCTGGTCGTGGCCGGGTCGGGTGCGGGAGGACGCGTGGGGGCTGGCGTACGGGCGGCGACCGCGGAGCCGGCGACACCGCCCGCACCGGCCGGGTCGGCGACACCGTCCGAGTGGGCGACTCGGCGTCTAGAGGCCCGGGCGGTCCACCTACCGTACGCGGCCGGAGCCGCCGGGCTGCTCGCCGCCGCGGCCGCCTCCGTGAAGATCACCTACGGCATCGTGCTCGTCGGCCTCGTCGCCGGGTGGTGGCTCGGTGGCCGCCGGGGGCGTGAGCTCGCCGCACCGGTGGGCGTGCTGCTCGGTGCGGCCGCCACCGCCCTGGTGGCGCTGCACGCGTGGGCCGGTCCCCATGTCTATGACCAGCTGTTGCGGTCGCGGCAGGCGGTGTCCCTCGCCACCCCCTGGCGCCCGGTGCTCGAGTGGCTCCGCGACCAGGGCGGCGACGAGCCGGCTCGGCTCATCGTGAGCGTCGCTGCGGCCGGGGTGGCCGTCATCCTCGCCGGATGCCTGCTCGGCCTCGCCCGCCCTGCACCGTCGGTCGAGCCGGTGAGCAATGCCGCGCCGTCGGTCGGGCCGGTGAGCGACGCCGCACCGTCGGTCGAGCCGGTGAGCAGTGCCGCGCCGTCGGTCGAGCCGGTGAGCAATGCCGCGCCGTCGGTTGGGCCGGTGAGCGACGCCGCACCGTGGACGAGCGCGCTCGGGCCGTCGATGTGGGTCGTGACGTGCCTGGCGCTGGCGTACTCCCTCACCGCGCCCTACTCGCTGCCGTGGTACGACGTGATGGTGTGGGCGCTGCTGCCGGCCGTCCGGCCGGGGCCGGTCGACTGCGTGGCGCTGACGCGCCTGCTCGCCATCACGGTGGCCTACGTGCCCGGTCGCGTCGTCGGGATGACGCCCGCCGTTGAGGAGCTGACGTCCGAGGTGCGCCGTGACGTCGTGCCCTGGGTCGGTGTGGCGCTGTGGGCCGCGGTCATCGCACTCGCCGTCCGGCGCGGGTCGTGGCCTGGGACCGCGACTCCTGACCGAGATGAGCGACCGCCACCGACACCAGCAGCGGCACGGCGAGCGTGGCCCCGACCGCGGGGATGGCCACCCCGGAGTCGTTGAGCAGGAACCCGATGGTCAGCGCCACGACCAGCGCGACCAGGCCCGCCCGCAACGTCGGCGCCTGCTCGAACGCGCTGGCGAGAGCCCGCGACCCCCATGACGTGGGACGGGCCAGCACGACGATGACGAACAGCAGCGCGGCCGGCACGAGCAGGGTGAGCGGTGCGTTGCCGAGCAGGATGTCGATGTTCTGCTCGGCCTTGCGGCGCACGATGTCGTCGGCGGTGCCGTCGATGAGGGCCTGGATGAAGCGGCCGAGGTGGCTGCGCTGCCCGGGCTCGCGGAGCCAGTCGAGGCCGGCGACGAGGAAGAACAGGGCGACCACCGACGCCCCGATCGCGGCGGCGCGCCGGAACGTCATCCGCAGCCCGAGCACGGCGAGCACGAGGTAGGCGACGGCGGGCACGAGGGCGGGTGGCCCGCCACCGTCGGCTCCCCAGAACGGTGCGCCGTCGATGACCACCGCGACTGCGCCGATCAGGCCCACCGCGATGGCTGCTGCCTGCCGCCGCCCGGCCATCACGAGCATCGAGGACACCGCCGTGGCGAGCAGGAGCGAGGCGGTGGCGAACAGCGCGAACGTCGGGTTGCCCATGCCGTAGAAGCGGCCCGCCACCACCGGCTGCAGCCCCATCAGCGAGGACAGCTGCAGCCGCGACCCGGTGATGACGTCGGCGGCGAGGGTCAGGGCGGTGACACCGGCCACCACGGCCAGCGGGCCGAGCGGCCAGTGCCGCCACGGGCCGCGCAGCGCGGCCACGGTGATGAGCGCGACGAACCCCGCCACGCTCGCCACGACCGCGAGCATCTCGATCGGGAAGCGCCACCAGGGAACGAGGTTGGCGAGGAACGTCGACACCGGCACGGCCGCCGCCGCCACCGACAGCACCCGCACCCGGCCCAGCACCGCGGTGCGGGTGCGCTCCGAGCCGATGCGGCCCTTCCATACCAGCAGCACGAGCAGGTAGATGACCAGCTGCCCGTACGCGAACACCATGAAGAAGGGCTCGACGAGGCTGCGCACGTCGCCGCTGGACTCCTCGACGTCGCGCAGGGTCTGCAGCCGGCCCTCGGCGCGTCGTTCGGAGTTGTCGGCCGCGGGTGTCGAGGTGAGCATCGCTCCGCCGAGCGACTCGGGCACGTCGGCGCCCACCAGGGTGAGTGCGGTGACGGTGAGGTCCTGGGCCTGCACGAGCCCCTGTTGCCGGGTGGATCCCGAGGAGAGCACACCGGGGCCGAAGTGCGGCCCGCGTGCCGTGACGAGCTGCAGGCGCGGGCTGCTGCCGGCGTCGGCGAGGCTGGCCACGAGGTAGTCGGCGCCGTTCGGGCCGGCGGCGACGACCCGGCCGATGCGGTCGTCGATCTCCTGCACCTGGTCGGCGCGAGAGCTCGCCGGGGGTTGCTCGCCCTCGGGGAGGTCGTCGGGGTCGCGCACCGAGCCGACGTCCACGATGGTCAGCGGGCAGGTGTTGAGGTCGCCGATGACGGTGGACAGCTCGAACGGCGACCACCGCTCGACCCGACCCTGGGAGGTCGCCCCGCCGACCGCGGCGCCCGCACCCAACGAGCGCACGCACACCTCGGCCCGGCCGGCCTGGTCGGCGAGCAGGCCGAGTCGCGCATCGAAGTCCTCGGCGGCGGCGGCGCGCACGTACTCGGGCCAGCCGGTGACGGCTCCCTGGGCGACGGCGGGGGCCGGGGGGCAGGGACGGTCGGCCGGGTCGCCGGTGCCCGCTCGTGGGGCGCCGGCCCGGGCGCCGGCCGACAGGCCGAGCCAGCCGTCGACGGGACACGTGTTCGACGTCACCGACCGGGTCGACAGCGTGGCCGAGGAACCGTCGCGCATCATCATCCACAGGTTCGGGGTGCGCTCCCGGTCGACATCGGACCAGGTGAGGCCCGCGGTGCCCACCACCACCACCGCGCCCGGGTCGACGTCGGCATCCGAGGCGGCCGTCGAGTCGGGGAGGGCGAGGACCCCCGCGAGAAGCGCGGCGAAGGCGATCGCGACGACGAGCGCTCTGCGGACCACGGGCCAAGATTACGGGTGCGGCCGATCGGCGCCAGTGCCGCCAGCCCAGTGCGGTTGCACATGCACCCGGTCTCGGTGCCGCATGTCACGCCCGACCGGGGATCCCGGGAACAATGGACCGGTGACCACCTCGCCACCGCCGTCGCACACCACGACGGCGCTGCGGTGGCTGCTCGCGGCCGGCGTCCTGGCCCTGGCCGCGTCGCCGGTCGTGGCGCGCTACCTCGTGTTCTGGCCGGACGACCAGTGGCAGGTCGACGTCGACGTGTATCGCGAGGCCGGCGTCTCCATCCTGTTCGGGAGACCGGTCTACGCCACGCTCACCGAGAGCCCCCAGTTGTTGCCGTTCACCTACCCGCCGTTCGCCGCGCTGCTGGCGCTGCCCCTGGCGCTGGTGCCGTTCGAGGCGGCCGGATGGCTGTGGACCCTCGCCCAGGTGCTCGCCACCACGGCCACGGTCTTCTACGCCGGGTATCGCGTGGTGCACCGCGCCGGCGTCTGGATGCCGCTCGCGCTCGCCGCGCTCGCCGGGCCGATGCTGTGGCTGCTCCCGGTGAGCGACGGCATCCGGTTCGGCCAGGTCAACGCGTTCATGGTGCTCGCCTGCCTGCTCGATCTGCGGGAACCGCGCCCGGGCGTCATCCGGTGGGTGCCGCGTGGTGTGCTCGTCGGGCTGGCGATGGCCGTGAAGCTCACCCCGGGCGTGTTCGTCATCCACTTCCTGGCCACTCGGAGGTGGCGGGAGGCGGCCACCGCGGTCGGCACGGCGGCGGCGGTCACGCTCGGGGCCTGGGTGGTGCTGCCGCAGGCGTCGTTCGCGTTCTGGGGCGGCGCGCTGCAGGACCCCGCGCGGCTCGGCCCGAACGGGGGCACGTCGAACCAGTCGCTGCGCGGCTTCCTGCTCCGGGAGGGGCCGGAGGGGATGACGGGCACGCTGCTGTGGATCGCGCTGGTCGCCGTGGTCGGTGGGCTCGGGTTCTGGCTGGCCCGCCGGCTCTACCGGGCGGGTGACTCGGTCGGCGAGGTCGCGGTGGTCGGGCTGCTGGCCTGCCTGCTCTCGCCGGTGGCCTGGGTGCACCACTTCCACTGGGTGGTCGTGGTGGTGTTCGCCGTGCTGGGTGCGCAGCCGTGGCGGGAGCGGCGGCGGGCGTGGGCGGCGGCGGGCGTCACGGTGTTCTTCCTCTGTCGGCTGCCCTGGTGGGGGATCGAGTGGCTGAGCCGGCCGTCCTGGCCGGAGCTGCCGGGGCGGGTCCTGCAGAACGCGGTCACGCTCGGCGCCCTCGGCGCCCTCGCGCTGCTCTGGTGGCTGTCGCGCCCGGGCGGGCGCGCGTCATCCGGCCCGGAGGCGGTGCGTCAGAGCACGCCGGTCAGCTCGAGTGCGGTGTAAGCGGCGAGCAGCAGGCACACGGTGCCGCCGATGCGGCGGATCGTGCTGAGCCGCAGGTGATTCAACAGGGTGCGGCCGAGCAGCGCGGCGAGCCCGGACACGGTGAGCAGCGCCAGCCAGGCACCGGCGAACACCGACAGCGGGTCGTCGTAGCGGATGACGAGGCTCGCCGTGAGCAGCTGGCTGAGGTCCCCCCACTCGGCGAGGAAGAGCACGGTGAAGCTCAGCGTCACGACCCGCCAGCCGCGTACGGTGCGGGTCGCCTTGGCCCCGAACTCGTCTGCGGTCTCGGCCTCCTCGGTATCGGCGGTCCCGGCGCCTCGGAGCAGGATGACGCCGCCGACGAGGAACATCACGCCGGCGAACACCTGCACCGGGGTGGTCGGGAGCCGGGCGAGCAGCCCGCCGGCGGTGACCGCCACCGTGGTCTGCACGAGGAAGGCCGCGCCCACACCGAGCCACACCAGGGGCGGGCGGTAGCGGGTCGACAGCACCAGGGTGGCGATGAAGGTCTTGTCGGGCAGCTCGACCACGAAGATCAACCCGAACACCACGGCGGCGGTCGCGAGGTCGAGTCCCACGAGCGCCCACCCTAGGCACCGCGCGACGCTGCACCGGGCCGCGGTGCGGTCGAGATGCGGGCTGCAGCTTCGGAACGGTCGATCCGCGCTCACGTCGGTCCAGCCGCTTCGTCCTGGGGGAGCCGCCGGTTCAGCGCAGGCTACGGCGCAGTACACGGGGTGATGACCCCCGTTGTGGCGATGTAGCCCGCGCTCTATCTGCTGTGTGGGGCAGTGATAGCAGAGCAGCCACCATCAGTGCGCGCCATCGTGACCCCACCAGCAGCACCGCGATCCCACCAGCAGCACCGCGACCCCACCAGCAGCGGTGAGGGAGCGGACGGCCACGTCGGCGGGAGGCGGCGAGGCTGCACAGCACTACCCTGTGACCCGTGGTCGCGCTGAATGCCGTCGAGTTGATCGTCCTGGCCACCGCCGCGGTGCTCGTCGGCCTGGTCGTGGCGCTGCTGGTCGCACTCGGCGTCCGCCACCTACGGGGCTCCGGGCGGGCGGAGCGCTCGCGGCATCCGGCATCGGCCGCCGATGGCGTGGGCAAGGGCCGCCGGTGACGCGCTACGGCTATCTCGGGCCCGAGGGCACGTTCACGTCGATGGCCCTCGATGCCTGGCCAGATGCCGCCGACGTCGCCTCGGGTGCGGCCCGCATCGCCTTCGGGTCCGTCGACGCGGCGGTGGCCGGGCTCCGTGCGGGGGAGGTCGACGCGGCGATGGTGCCGATCGAGAACTCGGTCGAGGGTGGGGTGTCGGCCACGCTCGACGCCCTCGCCAGCGGCGACCCGCTGGTCGTCGTCGGTGAGGTGCTCGTGCCGGTGACCTTCGTACTCGCCGCGCCCGTGGGCACGACGTTGGCCGGCATCCGCGCGGTCGGCACCCACTCACACGCCTGGGCACAGGTGCGCGGCTGGATGGCGGCGCACCTGCCGCAGGCCCACTACCTCCCCACGCTCTCCACCGCCGCCGCTGCGGCCGAGCTCGCGGCCGGCCCGCAGCCATACGACGCGGCGGTGTGCGCGCCGGCCGCGGCCCGGCTGCACGGTCTCGACCTGCTGGCCGAGAGCATCGGGGATGTCGAGGCGGCGGTCACCCGCTTCGTGCTCGTGGCCCACCCGGGCCGGCTCCCCGAACGCACCGGCGCCGACAAGACCACCGTCGTGCTCTTCCAGCGCGACGACCACCCGGGTGGGTTGCTCGCGCTGCTCGAACAGTTCGCCACGCGCGGCGTCAACCTCACCCGGCTGGAGTCGCGCCCCACGAAGGCGTCGATGGGCTCGTACTGCTTCTCGATCGACATCGAGGGGCACGTGCTCGACGACCGCGTGGGCGAGGCGTTGATGGGGCTGCGCCGCGTGTGCGCCGAGGTGCGGTTCCTCGGGTCCTACCCGCGCGCCGACCAGGTTCCCGCCACCGTCGCGCGACACACGACCGATGCGGCGTTCGCCGACGCGCGATCGTGGCTCGCCGGCATCCGCACCCTCCGCGGGGCCGCCGGAACGGACGCGGGTGAGGGTCGCGGCTGAATCGACGGTGCCCACCGACGTCCTGCGCTCACCATGACGTCGCGACCCGCCCGAGGTGGTGCAGGCACGGTACTGCTGCCGTGACCGAACCGTTACCGTTGGTGGCTCTCGCTCCCGACGGAAGGCCCCCATGGCTCCCGAACCGCGACCTTCGACCGACTACGACGGCCCACGTCACGCCGCCCCGCGCAGCGGCCTGCTCTGGCCACGCGTCGTCGGTGCCACCGCTGCGGTGGCCGTGCTGCTCGGCGCGCTCGCCGTGACGAGTCCACGGATCGTCGGCGCTCTCGCCGCGCAGACACGGACCACCGCGGCGGAGCCGACCCGGAGCGCACCGTCAGAACCGGTGACCACCGAGACCCCGACCTCGTCGGCGACCCCGTCGCCGCGGCGCACCACGAGCACCCCTCCGCGGCCGCCGAAGCCCACTCCGACTCGCACCAAGGCTCCGACCTCCACGCCCACCACGTCGTCGAAGCCGCGGGTCACCACGCCACCGAAGCCGCGGCCCACGAAGACCACTCCCCGCCCGACGAGGACCACAGCGCCGCCGGCTCCGCAGCAGTCGAGCGCCGCCGGTGAGGTCGTGCGCCTCGTCAACGCCGAGCGCGCGAAGGCCGGATGCCGCGCGCTGAGCGTCGACGAACGCCTCGTCGCCGCGGCCCAGAAGCACAGCGAGGACCAGGCCGCCCACAGCACCATGAGCCACACCTCCAGCGATGGGCGGTCGATGGTGGACCGGCTCAAGGCCGAGGGCTACCCCTACCGGTCGGCGGGCGAGAACGTCGCCGCCGGCCAGCCCGACGCCGCCAGCGTCATGGGCTCGTGGATGGACAGTCCCGGGCACCGCGGCAACATCCTCAACTGCGGCTTCACCGAGATCGGCGTCGGCGTCGCCAAGGGTGGTGGATACGGCATCTACTGGACCCAGAACTTCGGCAGCCGCTGA
>JBOFLR010000082.1:0-5828 GCA_051657965.1 Dermatophilaceae bacterium | reverse complement strand
CCGATCACGCTGCTCAAGGACCTGCGGTTCCGGGTCACCGTCAACACCGACAACCGGTTGATGAGCGGCACGTCGATGTCGCGCGAGATGCAGCTGCTCGTCGACGAGGCCGGGTGGACCCTCGACGACCTGCGCTGGGTCACGGTGAACGCGATGAAGTCGGCGTTCCTCCCCTTCGACGAGCGGCTCGACCTCATCGAGCGCGTCGTCAAGCCCGGCTACGCCGCCCTCGCCACGGCCGGCTAGGGCGAGGCGAGTGGGTCGGCGGGCAGCACCCGGGTGCGCAGCTGCTCCTCGCGCCACAGCCGCTCGGCGTCACGGCGGCGTCGCTCGGCGACCACGGCCGCCATCACCAGTTCGGGATGGGCGCCCTGGGGCGGCGGCGGGCTCACGTGACGCACGGTGCTGTGGAACAGGTCGGTTCCGAGCATTCGCCGCGACTCCGGTGTCAAACCGCCGGCGCGGGAAAGGAACTGGCGCAGCGCCACGGTGAGCCCCGAGGGCAGCGCGGCGATGTCGGCGCTCACCGCCCACCGCTCGAGCGACGGCGGCATCGTCGGGGGTGGCAGCACCGCGAGACGGGCCCGCTGCGACACCACGAAGGTGCCCGCCGCCATGTCCCCGAGCCGCTTCGCCCGGGGGTGGATCATCCCGGACACGAGCGCCGGCACGCCGAGGAGCAGGTACACCTCGACGTAGCCCACGAGGGCCCGCACGAGCGCGTGGCGGGCCACGGCCGGGCCGCCGTCGTCGCGCACTACTCGCAGCCCGAGCGCGAGCTTGCCGAGGGTGCGGCCGCGGAACAGCACCTCCTGGGCCAGGGGCACCCCGACGAAGACCACCAGCGACAGCGCGATGAACGCGGCACCGATGACTGCGTCGGACGCCTCGGCCGTGAGCATCGCCACGCCGATGAACCCGCCGATGATGAGGGCGGCCACGACGAGCACGTCGATGAGGCCGGATGCCGCTCGCGCGGCGACGCTGGCCGCCGGCACCTCCACGGCCACGCCCTCGCCGGTGATCAGGTCGTCGGTGGCGTAGCTGCGGTACACCCCGAGGTCGCTCACACCGCGATGGTAGCGACGTAGGCTTCCGGGCGTGGACCTCGACGCGTACCTCGCCGCCCATCACCACCAGTGGCGCCGGCTCGAGGAGCTCGCCGGGCGTCGCCGGTTGAGCGGGGCCGAGGCCGACGAGCTGCTCGACCTGTACCAGCGCGCGTCGACCCACCTCTCGGTCGTCCGCTCGGCCAGCCCGGACCCCTCGGTGGTCACCTACCTGTCCTCGCTGCTCGCGCGGTCGCGGGTCGCCTCGGCCAGCGCCCGGACGTCGACCTGGTCCGACGTCGGGCGCTTCTTCACCCGCACCTTCCCGGCGGCGCTGTACCGCACCCGGTGGTGGTGGCTCAGCACCACGGCGGGCAGCGTGTTGCTCGCCCTGCTCGTCGGATGGTGGGCGGTGAACAACCCCGAGGTGTGGGAGAGCCGGATGACGCCCGCCGAGATCGAGGCGTACGTGGGCACCGACTTCGAGAACTACTACTCGGAGTTCCCCGGGGCCGAGTTCGGCTCGCTGGTGTGGCTGAACAACGCGCGTGTCGCAGCCCTGTGCATCGCCCTCGGGGTGCTCGGCCTGCCGGTGCTGTACCTGCTGGTCACGAACGTGGTCAACGTGGGCGTCGCGGGTGCGTTGATGGTCTCGTACGACCGCGGTCAGCTGTTCTTCGGGTTGATCCTCCCGCACGGGCTGCTCGAGCTCACCGCGGTCTTCGTGGCCGCCGCCGTCGGGCTGCGGCTCTTCTGGTCCTGGATCGAGCCGGGTCCGCGCAGCCGGCTCGAGTCGTTCGCCGCCGAAGGGCGCCGGGCCATCGCGGTGGCGCTCGGGCTCGCCGTGGTGCTGTTCGTCAGTGCCGTCATCGAGGCGTTCGTCACGCCGTCCGGGCTGCCCACCTGGGCGCGCATCGGCATCGGCGTCGTCGCGGAGGCGCTGTTCCTCGCGTACGTGTTCGTCGTCGGCCGGGCGGCGGTCGCCGACGGCGCCACCGGCGACGTCATCGCGACGGATGCCGGTGACGTCGCCCCCGCGACCGCCGCCTAGCGTCGATCGCTAGAGCAGGCCCTGGCGCTTGAGCGAGAGGTAGTGGTCGGCGAGGCGCACGGGCAGCACGTCCGGTGGGGCGTCGAGCACGTCGGCGCCGAGCTGCTCCAGGGCGGCGGCGGTGCGGCGGCGCAGCGCGGTGGTGCGTTCGGCCGCGGCGGCGTCGTACGTGCTCGACACCGAGTCGCGGCGGGCTCGCATCTCGTCGAGGGCGGGGTCCGACACCGACGCGACCACCACTCGGTGGTGAGCCGCGAGCGCAGGGATCACCGGCAGCAGCCCCTCCTCGACGGATGACGACTCCAGCGACGTGAGCAGCACGACCAGGGCCCGGTGCGTGCCGAGCCGCACCACCTCCCCGGCCAGCGCAGACCAGTCGGCCTCGACCAGGCGCGCCTCTACCGGGGCCAAGGTCGAGATCGTGTCGTGCAGCAGCCGGGCCCGGTCGTGGCCGCCGATCCGGGCGTGCACCGTGCGGTCGCCGGCGAGCACCTGCACCCGGTCGCGGGCGTGGCCGGCGAGCGCGGTGAGGAGCAGCGCGGCATCCATGGCGGCGTCGAGCCGGGGAGCGTCGCCGATGCGGCCGGCGCTGGTGCGCGAGGTGTCGACGACGATGACGACCCGCCGGTGCTGCTCGGGCTGCCAGGTGCGCACCACGAGGTGCTGGCGCCGGGCCGTGGCCCGCCAGTCGATGGAGCGCACGTCGTCGCCGTCGACGTAGTCGCGCAGGCTGTCGAACTCGGTGCCGCGCCCGCGCACCCGCA
The DNA here is from genome assembly GCA_051657965.1 of Dermatophilaceae bacterium. Taxonomy (GTDB): domain Bacteria; phylum Actinomycetota; class Actinomycetes; order Actinomycetales; family Dermatophilaceae; genus JBOFLG01. Next base: position 2,964 of record JBOFLR010000082.1, on the reverse strand, counting down.
CCGCCGCCCGGCCGTCGAGCTCGCGCAGCACCGCGAGCCGGCTGGGCAGGTGCTTGCGCGACGGGAACGGATGCAGCGCGCGCAGCGAGCCCGGGACGGGCACCGAGCGCTGCCACGCGGCCAGGCCGAGCGGCCCGAGCGTGCGCAGGGTGACCCGGTCGGCGACCCGGTCGCCGCGGCGGATGGGCACCAGGCGGGTGGTGAGGCGGACCCGCTCCCGGGGCGGCACCCGGAGGGCGTGTACGGCATCCGCCGTGCCGGCCGACGGCGGCCAGGCGTCGCGCAGCCGGCCCCGCACGCCGCGCCCGGCCGTGTTCGTCACGACCAGCGAGGTGGTCGTGCTCTCACCGAGCCGGACCTGGGGTGGCGAGCCGACCCGGGCGACGGTGAGTGCCTTCGGCCGCACCGCGAGCACGAGGTCGAGCGCCACGAGGAGCGCCACGCCGAGCAGCCACCAGCGCACGGTGGCCCCGGCCGGCCACACCACCACGGGCAGCAGCCCGAGCAGCGCGAGCAGGACGGTGCGCCCGGTGATCGTCATCAGCGCGGGACCGGCACCGAGCCCAGGGCGCTGTCGAGCACGGCCGAGACCCCGACACCCTCGAGCTCGGCCTCCGGCCGCAGCGAGAGCCGGTGGCCCAGGGTCGCGTGAGCGAGCGCCTTGACGTCATCCGGCGTCACGTAGGTGCGCCCCGCGAGCCACGCCCAGGCCCGGCTCGTGGCGAGCAGCGCCGTGGCGCCACGCGGGGACACGCCGAGCGACAGCGAGGGCGACACCCGGGTGGCGCGGGCGATGTCGACGATGTAGCCGGCCACCTCGTCGCTCACCGAGACCTGCCGCACGGCGGCCGCTCCGGCGTCGAGGTCGGCGGTCGACGCCACCGGGCGGATGCCGGCCGCGGCCAGGTCGCGCGGGTCGAAGCCGCTCGCGTGCCGGCGCAGCACCTGGACCTCGTCGTGCCGCTCGGGGGTGGGCAGCACGACCTTGAGGAGGAACCGGTCGAGCTGGGCCTCGGGCAGCGGGTAGGTGCCTTCGTACTCCACCGGGTTCTGGGTCGCGGCCACGAGGAACGGCGTGGGGAGCGAGTGTGGCCGGCCGTCGATGCTGACCTGGCGCTCCTCCATCGCCTCGAGCAGGGCCGACTGGGTCTTCGGCGGCGTGCGGTTGATCTCGTCCGCGAGGAGCAGGTTGGTGAAGACCGGACCCTCGCGGAACGTGAAGTCGCTGGTGCGCGCGTCGAACACGAGTGAGCCGGTGAGGTCGCCCGGCATGAGGTCGGGGGTGAACTGGACCCGTTTGGTGTCGACGTCCAGGGCCGCGGCGAGCGCCCGGACGAGCAGGGTCTTGGCCACCCCGGGAACGCCCTCGAGCAGGATGTGCCCGCGGCACAGCAGCGCGACGAGCAAACCCGCGACAGCGGCGTCCTGGCCGACCACCGCCTTGGCGACCTCGGTTCGCACGGCGAGCAGCGCGGACCGAGCCGCCGGCGGCGAGGCGAACGACCCCGTGGCGGTCTGGGGAGCGGGCTCGGTGGGTGAATGGTCGGTCATGAGGTACGGACCCTCTCCTCGAGGTCGGTGAGCTGACGGGCGAGCTGGACGAGGGCGGCGTCGTCACCGGGTGGCGGACCAGCCAGGACGAAGGCCACCTCGTCGGTGGAGCGGCCGGTACTGTCGGCGACCGCCGACACGACGGCGGGGAACGGTGCTCGCCGCGGCAGGGCGAGCCGCCGTGCCAGTCGCTCGCGGGTCGCGGCGCGCAGCACCTCGGCGGCCCGGCCCCGGTCGCCGGACCGGCGGTAGAGGCGGCCACGGCTCTCGGTGGTCTCGGCAGCCCGGACGACGACGGGCAGCGGCTCGCGCACGAGGCGCCCGAGCCGCCGGCCACGGGCCACGGCGAGGAGCACGATGACGATGCCGACGAGCACGGTGGCCGGAGTGGTCCACACCGGCCAGATCGGTCGCAGCTCACCGGTCTCGCCGCCCGGGCCGGGTGCGGTCAGGTCGCCGGCGCCGGGCTGGTACCAGACCAGGCGGTCGCTGCTGCCGAGTGCCCGCACCCCGAGCCCGGCGTGGCTGTCGTCGGTGACGAGCTCGTTGGTCAAGGCCGGGCCGAAGCCGACGAGGAGGGTCTCCGGTCGTCCCGAGCCGGGTGGGAGCACGACGAACGCGGACCCCAGCTCGCCGTCCGGCGCCGGCTCGCCGGAGTCGCCGGCCGGGTCGGGCAGGGTGAAGCACGCGGTGCCGTCGTCGGCGTCCTCGAGGAGGTAGACCGTGTCGACGGCGCCGAGCACGTCGGCGGCCCGGGCACCACCGGCGTCGCACCGGGCGAGCAGCTCGTCGGCACCGCCGGGGAACGCCTGCGCGGGGACGCGAAGCGTCTCGAGCTGCTCGGTGGACCCACCGACGAGCACCAGCCGGCCGGCGTCGACCGCGACCTCGCGGAGCCGTGCGGTCGCACCGGGGCCGAGCGCCTCGGGGTCGGTGACGACGATCGTGGTGGTGTCGTCCACCGTCGCCCGTTCGAGCGCCCCGATCGACCGGGTGGCATCGACTTCGACGCCTCGGGAGCGCAGTACCTCCGCGAGCGCCCGGCCCCCCTGAGGCCCCACGCCGCCCGGGTCGAGGAACTGCTGCGGCCGGGCCGCCCCGACCGCGAGCACGCCGAGCAGCACCAGTCCGAGACCGACGACCACCGCGGCGACGACCGCTCGTCGTGACGGCAGCCGGCTGAGTCGACGAGGTGGCGTGGCGGTCGTGCCGGATGACGAACCGCCGGATGACGAACCGCCGGATGACGACGTGCCGGATGGCGAGGACGCGCCGGGCGGAGGGCCGGCCGGGAACCCGGGGCCGCCTGGTGACCCGGGGCCGCCTGGTGACCCGGGGCCGCCTGGTGACCCGGGGCCGCCTGGTGACCCGGGGCCGGCTGGTGGCCCGGCGCCGGCCGACGGCGGTGCGGCG
>JBOFLR010000081.1:0-1516 GCA_051657965.1 Dermatophilaceae bacterium | reverse complement strand
GTCCGGCCAGGGATGGAGCGCACCCGTCGAGATCACGGGCACGCCCCGGGTCTCGGACCTGTCGACGGTGCGGCTGGTCGACCTGCACGGACACGGCCTCGGCGGTCTGCTGTGGACCTCGCCGGTAGGCCCGGTCGGGACGGCGACCTGGCGGTTCCTCGACCTCACCGGAGGGCTCAAGCCCGGCCTGCTACGCGCGATGGACAACGGCATGGGCGCGGTCACCGAGGTCGGCTACGAGCCGTCGACGCGGGGCTTCCTCCGCGACGACCCGGACCCCGCGACCCGGTGGTCGACCACCCTGCCGTTCCCGGTGCAGGTGGTCTCGACGGTGCGCACCCTCGACCAGGTCTCCGGCACGACACTGACCACCACCTACGACTACCACGACGGCTACTGGGACGGCGCCGAACGCGAGTTCCGCGGCTTCGGCCGGGTCGACCAGCGCGACACCGAGGCGCTGGCCGGGCCGGATGCCGCGACCGCACCGGTGGAGACCCGGACCTGGTTCCACCAGGGTCCGGTCGGGCCCGAGCTCGGCGAGTGGACCGAGCACGACCCCAGCCACCAGTACTGGCCGGACGACCCGGGCGTCCTGACCCGGCCGTCGAACGTGACCGGCCTGCTGGACGACCTGCCCCGGCGAGACCGCCGCGACGCCGTCCGTGCCCTGCGCGGCTCGGTGCTCCGCACCGAGACGTACCAGCTCGACGGCACGGACCGCGCCGGCCGGCCGGTCACCGTGACCGAGCACCTGACCGGCATCCGCGAGGAGAGCACCCCCGGCCCGGATGACGCGGGCCGCCGGCGCGTGTTCTTCCCGCACCAGCTCGGCTCGCGCACGACGCAGTGGGAGCGCGGCACCGACCCGATGACCCAGCTGTCGTTCACCGACGGCCACGACGCCTACGGCCGGCCCGGGTCGCAGACGGCGGTGGCGGTTCCGCGCGGGCGCGACCTGCGCTCGGCCGAGCCCGGGGAGCCGTGCCTGGTCACCCACACCGAGACCATGTACGCCCACCGCGACGACGCGGACCGGTACCTCGTGGGCCAGGTCGCCGGGACCGCGACCTACGAGGCGGTCGACGACGGGCAGGGCGGGGTCCTGGCGGTGCACGAGCGGGTGCTGGCCGGCGCGCTGGAGCGACGGGTCGTCGGCCAGACGGTGAGCTTCTACGACGGCGCGGCGTTCGAGGGGCTGCCCTTCGGCCAGCTCGGCGACCACGGCCTGGTCTCCCGGACCGACACCCTCGTGGTCACCGAGGACCTCCTCCGGGCGGCGTGCACCGGCACCTCGACCGCAGACGATCCGCCCGCGGATGGCTCACCCGAGCTACCGCCCTACCTCGACCCGGCCCGCGCGGACGACCCGGCGTGGACCGACCGGTACCCGGAGGAGTTCCGCAGCCGGATGACGCCGCTCGCCGGGTACGTCGCCCAGCCCGGCGGGCCGGGATCGCCGTATCTCGGTGGCTACTACACCGCGGTCCGGTACGCCCACGACGTGCAGACCGCG
>JBOFLR010000080.1:0-5810 GCA_051657965.1 Dermatophilaceae bacterium | reverse complement strand
ACGGACGGCGCGAGGCGTCATCCGGCCCGGGTCTAGGGTGGACACCTGACCCGTGCCGCACCGTCGCGGCACCCTCGATCTCATGGAAGGCAACTCCCCGTGACCGTTCGCGTAGGCATCAACGGCTTCGGCCGTATCGGCCGCAACTTCTACCGGGCCGTCGAGGCCGCCGGTGCCGACATCGAGGTCGTCGCCGTCAACGACCTCACCGACAACGCCACTCTGGCCAGCCTGCTCAAATACGACTCGATCCTCGGCCGCTTCCCCGGCGAGGTCACCTCCACCGACACCGACATCACCGCGAACGGGACGACCTTCAAGGCGTTCGCCGAGCGCGACCCGGCGAACCTGAAGTGGGGCGAGCTCGGTGCTGACGTCGTCATCGAGTCCACCGGGATCTTCACCGACGCGACCAAGGCCAAGGTGCACGTCGACGGCGGGGCGAAGAAGGTCGTCATCTCCGCGCCCGCGAAGAACGAGGACGTCACGATCGTCATGGGCGTCAACGACGGCGACTACGACGCGGCGAGCCACACGATCGTCTCCAACGCCTCGTGCACCACGAACTGCCTGGCCCCGATGGCCAAGGTGCTCCATGACGAGTTCAACATCGTCAAGGGCCTGATGACGACCATCCACGCCTACACCCAGGACCAGAACCTCCAGGACGGGCCGCACAAGGACCTCCGCCGCGCCCGCGCTGCCGCGCTGAACATCGTGCCCACGAGCACCGGTGCCGCGAAGGCGATCGGCCTGGTCATGCCCGAGCTCAAGGGCAAGCTCGACGGCTACGCACTGCGCGTGCCCACCCCGACCGGCTCGGCCACCGATCTCACCTTCGAGGCCGGCCGCGAGACCACCGTCGAGGAGGTCAACGCTGCGGTCAAGGCTGCCGCCGAAGGCCCGCTCAAGGGCATCCTCGTCTACACCGAGGACCCGATCGTGTCCACCGACATCGTCACCGACCCGGCCTCGTGCATCTTCGACGCCGGCCTCACCAAGGTCATCGGCAACCAGGTCAAGGTGGTCGGCTGGTACGACAACGAGTGGGGCTACTCCAACCGGCTCATCGACGTCGCGCTGCTCGTCGGCGCGGGTCTCTGACCGGCGCGCGCCCGGCATCCGCCACCATGGCCGATCTCGCCTCGCTGGGTGACGTGCACGGGAAACGCGTCCTCGTCCGGTCCGACCTCAACGTGCCGCTCGACGGCACCACCATCACCGACGACGGCCGCATCCGGGCCTCGGTGCCGACGATCCGCGAGCTGTCGGATGCCGGCGCGCGCGTGGTCGTGTGCGCGCACCTCGGGCGCCCGAAGGGCGAGGCGGACGAGCGCTACTCGCTGCGGCCGGTGGCCGAGCGGCTCGCCGAGCTGCTCGGCCGGCCGGTCGCCTTCGCCACCGACACGGTGGGCGAGAGTGCCCGCTCGACCGTCGAGGGTCTCGGCGACGGCGACGTCGCGCTGCTCGAGAACCTGCGGTTCGACCCCGGCGAGACGGCGAAGGCGGATGACGACCGCGCCGCCTTCGCCGACGCGCTCGCCGCGCTCGCCGACGCCTACGTCTCTGACGGGTTCGGCGTCGTGCACCGCACGCAGGCCTCGGTGTACGACGTCGCGACCCGGCTGCCGTCGGCGATGGGCGGGTTGGTCCGCAGGGAGGTCGAGGTGCTGCGGCGGCTCACCGAGAGCCCCGAGCGGCCCTACGCCGTGGTCCTCGGCGGCGCGAAGGTGGCCGACAAGCTCGCCGTCATCGACAACCTCCTCGGCACCGCCGACCGTCTGCTCGTCGGTGGCGGGATGGTGTTCACGTTCCTCGCGGCCCAGGGCCACGAGATCGGGCGGAGCCTGTTCGACGCCGAGAGCCTCGACGCCGTCAAGGGCTACCTGCGCACCGCCGAGGAGCGCGGCGTCGAGCTCGTCCTGCCCGTCGACGTCGTCGTCGGCGCCGAGTTCGCGGCCGACACCGAGACCTCCGTCGTCGGCGTCGACGCGATCCCCGCCGACGCCATCGGGCTCGACATCGGGCCGCGCTCCGCCGAGCTGTTCGCGCAGCGGCTCGCCGACGCCCGCACGGTCTTCTGGAACGGCCCCATGGGCGCCTTCGAGATGGCGCCGTTCGCGGCCGGCACGAAGGCCGTCGCCGAAGCCCTGGCGCGGGCCACCGTGGACGGCGCACTCACCGTCGTCGGCGGCGGCGACTCCGCCGCGGCGGTGCGCCAGCTCGGGTTCGCCGACGACCGGTTCAGCCACATCAGCACCGGCGGCGGCGCCTCCCTCGAGTTCCTCGAGGGCAAGGAGCTGCCCGGCATCGCCATCCTCGAGAAGGAGCACTGACCACCGTGACGTCCGGCCGTACCCCCCTGATGGCGGGGAACTGGAAGATGAACCTCGACCACCTCCAGGCAACGCACCTGGTGCAGAAGCTGGACTGGACCCTGCGCGACGGCAAGCACGACTACGGCGCCGTCGAGGTGGCCGTGCTGCCGCCGTTTACCGACATCCGCAGCGTGCAGACCCTCATCGACGGCGACCGTCTCGAGCTGCGGCACGGAGCCCAGGACCTGTCGATGCACGACTCCGGCGCGTACACCGGCGAGGTGAGCGGAGCCTTTCTCGCCAAGCTGGGCTGCACCTATGTGGTCGTGGGGCACAGCGAGCGGCGCGAGCACCACGGTGAGGACGACGCGGTCGTGAACGCCAAGGTCAAGGCCGCCTACCGGCACGGCATCACGCCGATCGTGTGCGTGGGCGAGTCGCTCGAGATCCGGCAGGCCGGCACTCACGTCGAGCACGTGCTGGGTCAGCTGACGGCGGCGCTGAACGGTGTACCGGTCGAAGAGGCCCGCACCGTGGTCGTCGCGTACGAGCCGGTCTGGGCCATCGGCACCGGCGAGGTGGCCACCCCGGCCGACGCCCAGGAGGTCTGCGCCGCCATCCGCACCCGGCTGGCCGAGCTCTACACCGGAGACGTGGCAGACGGCATCCGGGTGCTGTACGGCGGCTCGGTCAAGGCGGGCAACGTCGCCGCGATCATGTCCGGTGACGATGTCGACGGCGCGCTGGTCGGCGGTGCGTCCATCGACCCCGCGGAGTTCGCGTCGATCTGTCGTTTCCGCGACCACCTGGTCACCAGCTGACCGTGCGGGTGTCGGCCGGTCGTGGGCGACGCCGTAACGGTCGGGCCGGTGGCAGGGGTTCACGGGGGCGAAGGCCCCGTGGGGTTATCCTTGACCGGTTCTCCACCGCCCTCACACGAAGGATCCATCCGTGGACGTGGTTCGCATCGGCCTCCAGGTGATCCTGGTCATCGGGGGCCTGTTCCTCACCTTGCTCATCCTTCTCCACAAGGGGAAGGGCGGCGGCCTGTCCGACATGTTCGGCGGCGGGATGTCGAGCTCCCTCGGCGGCTCCTCCGTCGCCGAGCGCAACCTCGACCGCATCACGGTCGCCGTCGCGCTCGTCTGGTTCACCTGCGTCCTCGGGCTGGGTGTCCTCGCCCGGTTCGAGGCGTGAGGTCCGGCCGTGGCGGGCGGTAGCGCGATCCGGGGCTCGCGCGTCGGCGCTGGTCCGATGGGTGAGGCCGAACGGGGCCAGGCGGCTCCGCGGGTGTACGTGTCCTTCTGGTGCTCCAACGGACACGAGACCCGGCCCAGCTTCGCGGAGGAGCCCGGTCTGGCGATCCCCGACCAGTGGGACTGCCCACGGTGTGGGTTCCCTGCCGGCCGCGACGAGGACAACCCTCCCGCGCCGCCCAAGGTCGAGCCGTACAAGACCCATCTCGCCTATGTGAAGGAGCGACGCTCCGACGAGGACGGTGCGGCGATCCTCGATGAGGCCCTCGAGAGCCTCCGCGGCCGCCGCCTCATCCAGTAGGCACGGTTCGTACCCACCGTTCAGGAGCGACCGGTCAGGATGCCTCTACCGCTCCGCGGAGGCGACCGATGACGGCGCGCAGTTGGGTGCGGACCACAGCTGAGTCGACCATGGTGATCGGGGCGGGGATCGATGCCAGTTGGGCTGCGTACCAGGCGGGGTCGTCGGTGCTGCCGCGCAGGACGCATGAGTGGTCGTCGAGCGGCTGCACGCGGCCGAGCGTGCGGGGCACGCATCCGACGAGCTGGTCGGCATGGGCGCTGAAGTGCACCTCGACCTGATGCGTCCACCCGTCGGCCAGATGGTCTTCGACGTCGCGAACGGCATCGAGATCGACCGGCGGTGACGCTGTTCGGTCGACGGTGGTCGCGGTCGTGATCCGGTCGATGCGCAAGACCCGGCGCGCGTCGGCGTCGAGCGACCAGCAGAGCAGGTACCAACGGCCGTGGCGTACGGCGACGGCCCACGGGTCGACGACCATCTTCCGGTGAGCCCCTCGGCGCAATCGATAGTCGACCTAAGCCCCGTCGGTGGTGAACATGAGCGGTGGAACCTGTGCCCCCCGTCCGAGCGCGTAGCCGCCGTACGGACCGCTCATCGAATCGACGGGGACGCCGGCCTCGCGCAAGATCGTCACGTAGCGACGGGCGGCCCGATCGGTCACACCCAGCCGCTCGGCGAGGTCGGCACCGGTGAGGCCGGGACGGTTCTGGATTGCTTCCATGGCCCGCAGCGCTCGGGCTGTCGGGCTCAGCTCATGCCGCATGCCTGCTCGATCCTCCGCACGTTGAGGAAGTGAACCGTCCGGTATGCGCCGTACCGTCGGTGGATGACCGACACCGCGTACACCGTCAAGGCGCTCGCGCCGGAGACCTGGACCGCGTTCGCCGACCTCGTCGAGCGGCAGGGGAGGAGCTCCTTCGGTCCGCCCGCGTGCTGGTGCCTGTGGTTCCACTCCCGGCCTGCGCCGGAGGAGGCCGCCGACGAGACCAGCCGCGACCGCAAGCACCGTCTCGTCGAGGAGGGGCGTGCGCACGCTGCGCTGGTCTTCGACGGTGACGCAGCCGTCGGCTGGTGTCAGTACGGCAGTCCCGAGGAGCTGCCGATGATCTACCACCGCAAGGAGTACGACGCCACCACCACCGAGCTGCCCGACTACCGGCTCACCTGCTTCTACGTCGACAAGAAGTACCGGCACCGGGGTGTGGCCGTGGCCGCACTACGAGGTGCCCTCGACCTGATCGCCGCAGCAGGCGGCGGCGTCGTCGAGGCCTATCCGCGCGACACCCAGGGTGACACGAAGGTCTCCTCGTCGTTCCTGTACAGCGCCACCCGCGCCCTCTTCGAGCAGGCCGGCTTCACCTACGACCGACCCAAGGGAAAGTTCAACTGCATCATGGTCGTCACGATCCCACCGGGAAGTCCCTGACGCCCTCAGCGGCGGCCGGCGCGGGTGAGGTGCTCGGCGACACCGACGAGCCAGCCGCGCTGACGCTGCATCCACCGAACGGCCACGAGCGTGCGGACGACGACGGGCACACCCCGGCCAGGAGGCTCGACCGCCAGGTCGGTGCCGAACGGGTCGCTGCTCATCACCCAGCGGTAGCCCGCCACGGCGACCAGGTGGTCGCCGACGGCCGTGGCGAGCACCCCGACGGCGTCGGATGCCGCCCGGCCGCCCTCGGCGTCGTCGAGTGCTCGCTCGTACGCCGCCGCGAGCGAGCCGAGGTCGGCCGGGTCGATGCCGAGCTGCGGGTAGCGAGCCCGGTGTGCGGCGAGGGTGCTCTCCTCGTCGGGGGCGAGTCGGCGGGTGCGGACCTCCTCGACCGGCTCCTCGTCAGCGGTCGGCGACGGTGCGCCGCCGACGGTGGCCGATGCACGATCGTCGTCGCGGCGGCGTAGGCGGTCGAGGATCCCCATGGTGAGCTCAGCGGG
>JBOFLR010000079.1:0-3698 GCA_051657965.1 Dermatophilaceae bacterium | reverse complement strand
CGGTGATGGTCCATGGCGCAGCGGTGGGTGACGGTGAGCAGCCACGAGCGCAGGTTGCGGCCGTGGGTGAGCCGCGGGTAGGCGGCCAGTGCCTGGGTCCACGCCTGCTGGGCCACGTCGTCGCCATGGACCGGCCCGGTGAGGGCGTGGGCGAGGCGTCCGACGTCACGCCAGTGCGCGTCGACGAGGTGCTGGAAGGGCGGCAGGCTCACGATGGTCAAACGCTAGGGGAGCCAGGACCGTGAGTCGCCGGGCGGCACCCGCCGAGTCGCCGGGCGGCATCCGCCGTCGTCTACGGCGTGTTGTCCGGCTCCGCCGACGAGACCGCGGTAGTACCGGGAGGATGGTCGCGTGGATGGCGAGTCCGAGTCCCACGCACCGGCGGCGTCGCGAGGTCGGCCGGCCGGGCGGCCGCTCGTCGTGGCACACCGCGGAGCCAGCGAGGACGAGCCCGAGCACACCCTGGCCGCCTACCGTCGCGCCTTCGAGCACGGCGCCGACGGTGTCGAGTGCGACGTGCGGCTCACCGCCGACCACCACCTCGTCTGTGTCCACGACCGCCGGGTCGACCGCACGTCCGACGGCGCCGGCGCGGTGAGCGCCCTCGAGCTGGCCCGGCTGGAGGCGTTCGACTGGGCGTCGTGGAAGGTGGGCCCCGGCGACCTCGAGCGGCCCGACGCCGACCCCGAGCGAGGCCGGTTGCTGACCCTGCGCCGGCTGCTCGACGTGCTGGTCGACACCGGGCAGGAGGCGCTCACCCTCATCGAGACCAAGCACCCGACCCGCCACGGCCGCGATGTCGAGAACACGCTGGTGCAGGTGCTCCGCGGTACGGGTCTCGACGCCGGTGACCAGGTGGGGAGACCGCAGGTGCGCGCGATGTCGTTCTCGCGGCGTGCCCTGCTGCACCTGCACCGGCTCAGCCCGGAGCTGCCACTGGTCTACCTCGTCGACGCCGCGGTTCCGGCTCTCACCTGGGACGGCTCGCTGCCCGCCGGTGTCGGCGCGGTCGGGCTCGACGTGCGGCTGTTGCGGCGCCGTCCGCGCGTGGTCGAGCGCTTCCAGCGGCGCGGTCACCAGGTGTACGTCTGGACCGTCGACGAGGACGACGACGTCGACCGCTGTGTCGATCTCGGCGTCGACGTCGTCATCACCAACCGGCCGAGCCGTGTGCTCGGCCGGGTCGGCGGGTAACTTGTGGCGCGTGACTCCGGATGACGCCCGCGCCTCCGCACTCGGTTCCGCCGACGAGGGAGTGGCCGCCGCCCACCCCGGCGCACCGGGTGCCGACGTCGCACCCGCGGCCGACCCTGGCGCATCCGACGCCGGCTCCGGCGCGCCGAAGTCCGACGGCGGTGCGTCGAAGTCCGACGGCGGCGCACCCGACGCCGGCGGTCCGGCGGTGTCGGTGGGCCCGGGACCCGGCGCCGAGAGCATCATCTGCAGCATGCGGGTGCCGCAGCGCGCGTCGTCGGTGCGGCACGTGCGCCGCGAGATCGTCGCGGATCTCAGCGAGCGCGGGTTCCCCGAGGAGCTCGTCGAGGAGGCCGAGATCGTCGTGTCCGAGCTGCTCACGAACGCGATCCGCCACGCCCGGGCGCTCTCCGACGGCACGGTGCGAGTGCGCTGGAAGATCCGCGCCGAGGTCGTCGAGGTCGAGGTCACCGACGGCGGAGGCGCCACCGTGCCACGCCCGGCGCCGCGCACCGTGTGGCTCGACTCGGGGCGCGGGCTGCGCATCGTGCGGTCGATGGCCCACGAGTGGGGCGTCACCGAGGACCGAACCGGCAACGTCGTGTGGGCCACGCTCGGCGGTCCGAGCCGCCGGCGCGCCAACTGAGCGCTCCGCATCGGGCTGAGCCATGCCGGCGCGGGCGGTCGCGCCATCCGTGCAGGCCCGGCTCCGCGCCCGTTCGGCCCGGCACGCCGCACCGCCGCACCGGCGGCCGGATGACGCTGCCGTGCCGGTCCGCCGGATGACGCTGCCGCACCGCCACTAGGGTGGCCGCCATGGGCAAGGCTTCCCGACGCCAGCGTGGTTCCGACCTCCGAGCCCGGCCTCGGCCAGCGCCGTTCGAGAGGCGCCCGTTCGAGGGGCTGTCGAACGAGGCCGACTGGGTGGCGCTGCGCGAGATCCTCCCGGCGGCCACCGCGGTGGTCACCGTGCGCCCGGAGCACGTGCCCGACGGTGCGCCGTCCGAGGTCACCGTCGCCACCGTGCTGCCGCTGGCCTGGCCCGGCCTGCACCGCGCCGACGGAACGGTGTTCGTCGGCGCCCAGTCCGGCAACTCCAGCGGTGACGCCTCCCGGGACCTGGCCGCCCAGCTGCTCACCGCGCTCGCGGCCGAGCGGGGCCAGCCGGTGCTCGCCACAGCGGCGGTCACCGCCGACACCCCGCGGCTGCAGGACGTGCTCGCTCCCGACTCCGGGTTCGACGTCACCGTGCACGAGGGGTTCGACTTCTGGGTCGAGGGTCAGGAGCTCGCCGACGACGCTCAGGAGTCCCTCGACCGCGCCAACGAGACGGTCGTGCCCACGGTGCGCATGACCGCGCTACCCGCCGCGTACTGGGTGCGGGTCGGCGAACGCACCCACATCCGCCTGGTGCTCCCGGATGACGAGGACGCCGCCACCGACGCGTTGGCGCGTCTCCACACTGGCGGTGACGACGGCCTCGGTGGCCCCACCCGGCTGCTCGGTGCGTTCCGCGCCTGCGGCCTGCTCGTCCCGGTATGGGACCTCGACCCCGCGCTCGAGGCCGACCACTACGAGGCCGAGCTGACCGCCTGGCACGACCGCTACACCGCAGCGCTCGCGTCATCCGCATCGCTCACGGCCGACGAACGCCGAGCCCGCGCCGGCCTGCTGAGCCGCCAGGTCACCCTCCGCTGATGGCCTACTCATCCGGTCGACGCCGGTTCTCTCTCAGCTGCTTTCGCGAGCTCGGGGGGTTCGGTCTCGGGGGAGGCGGGAGGCTGTGAGCCGAGCCGGTGCCATGGTCGCGGCGGTCGTCCCGTGCAAGGACGAAGCCGACCGCATCGCCGCTACCGTCGCCGCGTTGCGCTCGCTCCCTCGGGTCGGGCGGGTCGTCGTCGTCGACGACGGCAGCGTCGACGACACCTCTGCCGTGGCCGAGGCGGCCGGTGCCGAGGTGGTGCGTCACGAGCGCAACCGCGGCAAGGCGGCGGCCCTGGAGACCGGCGTACGCCGGGTTCGCCAGCTCGAGGCGGATGACGCCCGCGCTGGTGCCGGTGCCGAGGGTGCCGGTGCCCGGGGTGCTGGTGCCGAGAGCGCCGGGCCGGCGCCGCTGCTCTTCGCCGACGGTGATCTCCAGGGCACCGCGGTCAATCTCGACGTGCTGCTCGACCCGGTGCTCGACGGCGCGGCGGACATGACCGTCGCGACACTGCCGGCCCAGCTCACCGCCGGCGGCGGTCGTGGCTTCGTGGTGCGGCTCGCTCGCGGCGGAATCGCTCATCTCACCGGTTTCGCTCCGGTGCAACCGCTTTCGGGCATGCGCTGCCTGAACCAGGCGGCGTTCGACGCAGCGAGCCCGCTCGCCCGGGGCTGGGGTGTCGAGACCGCGCTCACGGTCGACGCGCTCCGGGCCGGGCTCACGGTGCGCGAGGTGCCCTGCGAGCTCCACCACCGGGTGACCGGAGCCGACTGGCGGTCGCAGCTGCACCGAGCCGCCCAGT
>JBOFLR010000078.1:0-1515 GCA_051657965.1 Dermatophilaceae bacterium | reverse complement strand
GTCGAGCTGCTGAACCGCAAGAAGTGGCGCACCCGGGTCGAGCTCGCCAACGCGATCTTCGACTACCTCGAGATCTTTCACAACCGGCAGCGCCGCCACTCCGCCCTCGGGTATCTCACCCCGATACAGTTCGAGAACCAAACACCCGTGGCATAGGAATCCAGCCCGGACGACACCGGGAAACCCGGGGCAGGCCACACCGTCGCCGCCCTGCTCACGACCGTCCCGGTCCAGGTCGCCAGAGCCGTCCTGGACGCCGGCACCGGCACCCTGGCCTCGCTCACCACCAACGCCTACGTCCCCACGAAGGGGATGCGCGAGTTCGTGCACACCCGCGACGGGACCTGCCGGATGTGGGGCTGCACCCGCCGCGCCACCCACACCGACCTCGACCACACCACACCCTGGCCGGGCGGGTCGACCTCACCGGGCAACCTGGCATCGCTGTGCCGGCGACACCACCGGATGAAACAACACCGCCGCTGGCGCTACACCCCCCACGACAACGGCGACATCACCTGGACCAGCAGCACCGGCACCACCCGCCACACCCAACCGCTGCACCGCGTCATCCCCACACCCGGGTCGCCACCCGAACCGACACCAGATGCCCCGGGCGCGCCCGAACCAGTCGGCGCCGTAGGGGTGTCCAACCACGCCGCGGCCGGCGCTTCGGCCGTACCAGCTTCTGCAGTAGTGATCTCCAACGACGTCGCAGCCGAAGCCGCCCCACCGCCGTTCTGAACCTGCTCTTTCCGCTAGAGTCCGTGGGAGCAGGTGCGAGGAAGCCGGTGGGAGTCCGGCGCAGTCGCGCTACTGTGACACCGCCTTCGCGAAAGCGACTGTGGTGGAGCCAGACCCGAGTGCCTGCCGACCATCCATCGACCGGGGACGCATGAATCCCCGAGGAGGCCTCATGTCGCACTCTGCCGCTCTCCCCACCCTCGACACACCCGTCGTCGACGCGCCCGCCGTACCACCGGTGCCGCTGCGCGAGCTGGCTCCCTGGGCAGTCTTCTTCGGCCTGTTGGCCCTCGTCGTGCTCTTCTTCGTGAGCGCCGAGCAGGGCACCGCGCTGGTACCCGCCGACAGCCCGGTCATCGAGTTCCTCCACGACGGCCGCCATCTGCTCGGCTTCCCCGGCCACTGACACTCTCCCTCAGCCACTGCCGCCGGCTCACCGCCGACCGGCGCGGCATCACCTGCGCCGCTCACCCCACGTGATGCCGCGCCGCACGTAGCCGGCCGTTCGACCCCATTTCGCGTGCCGTGACGCGGCGCGCACTCATGTCTGGCCGCCCGCGCAGCCTGCCCCTCGACCAGCCCGCGCCTCGACGCTCGAGCCCTCGCCACCCTGCCCTGCTTCTCGCGCCCCTTGCTGCTGATCGGACATCGACATGACCGCACGTGCCTTCCTCGTCCGGGGACTCCTCGCCGGCCTGCTCGCCGGGCTGGCCGCCTTCGCCGTGGCCTACACCCTCGGGGAGCCGCACGTCGACCGCGCCATCGCTCTCG
>JBOFLR010000077.1:0-8200 GCA_051657965.1 Dermatophilaceae bacterium | reverse complement strand
TCGAGCACCAGATGGATCGCGGGGTCGTACGACCAGATGTTCCCGCCGCGGTAGACGCGCGACTCGACGATGCGCAGCTCGGGGGCCGCAGGCTCGGTGGGAGTCGGCCGGTCCATGCGGGTTCCTCCTGCGGTCGGCGGTTCGGGGCGGTCGGCGGGTGCGGTGCACGGATGACGCGGCGGGCGTCGCTCAGCTCCTGGCGGTGGCGAGACTCACGGCGACGTCGCCGTGCTGCTCGACGAAGCCGGTGAGCCGGCGTTCGACCAGGTCGAAAGTGGACCCGGCCGGGAGGGTGTGCACCGTGGCGCCGGAGACCAACAGCGGTGCGCCCGAGCGGGCGTCGGGCGCGTCGGTCGTTGCTCGGCGGGCATCGAGCACGAACACCGAGCCGCTGCCGTGCACCGTGACCTCGCGCCGGTCGGTGACGACCATCGCGGTGTCCTCGTCGATACCGACGCCGAGCAGGTGGGGCGACGCGGCGATGACGGAGAGCAGGCGGCCGTAGCGTCCGCGCTGGTCGAAGTGCTGGTCGACCACCACCCCCGGCAGCAGGCCGAGCCCGGCCGACACCTGGCTGCCCCGCTGCCGCGGCGTGACCCCCTCCTCGCCGAGGGAGATCATGAAGTCGGACATGACCGACGCGCCCGCCGAGGTGCCGCCGACGACGCCCCCGCGGTCGTGCACCCGCAGCAGCGCGTCGCCGACCGGTGTGCCGGGAAGCAGCTGCGAGAGCTTCAGCTGGCTGCCACCGCCGAGGAACACCGCAGTGGCGGAGTCGAGTACGGCGACGGCGCGGGGGTCGTGCGCGTCGTCGCGGCTCGTCGGGTCGACGACGTCGACGGCGGAGACGCCGAGCCGGCTGAACACCTCGGTGTAGGACGCCGCGACCTCGCCGGACACCGCGGATGCCGTGGGCACCAGCACGATCCGCGCTCTCCGGCCGCCGGCGAGCTTCACGAAACGTCGGAGCAGCGACGCACGGCCGGTGCGGTCCTCGGCGCCACCGATGACGACGAGCGTCGGGCGCGGCGGGCGGGTGCGCGGCATCCGGTCAGCCTACTGGCGCGGCCGGCTCGCCGTCGGCCTCGTCGACCTCCTCCCGGGAGATGCCGAGGAGGAACAGGACGGTGTCGAGGTAGGGCATCGTGACAGCGGCGTCGGCCTGCTCGCGCACGAGCGGCTTGGCGTTGAACGCGACCCCGAGGCCGGCGGCCGCGAGCATGTCGAGGTCGTTCGCCCCGTCACCGATCGCGACCGTGCGGCTGAGCGGCAGCCCCTCGAGCGCCGCCAGCTCGCGCAGCACCGTGGCCTTCGCGGCCCGGTCGACGACCGCACCCAGCACCCTGCCGGTGAGCCGCCCGTCCTCGACCTCGAGCCGGTTGGCCCGCACGTGGTCGACGCCGAGCTCGGCCGCGATCGGCTCGACCACCTCGACGAAGCCCCCGGAGACGAGCGCGACGGTGAACCCCAGCCGCCCCAGGGTGCGCACCAGCGTGCGGGCGCCGGGAGTGAGCCGCACCGCGTGGCGTACGTCGTCGAGCACGCTCACGGGTAGCCCGGTCAGGGTCGCGACGCGGGCGTGCAGGCTCTCGGCGAAGTCGAGCTCGCCGCGCATCGCGGCCTCGGTGACGGCCGCGACCTCGCTCACCCGGCCGGCGTGCTCGGCGAGCAGCTCGATGACCTCGTCCTGGATCAGTGTGGAGTCGACGTCCATGACGACCAGCCGGCGCCCGCGCCGGGCCAGCCCCGCCGGCGCGACCGCCACGTCGGCCCCGCTGTCGGCGGCCGCGAGCGCGAGGGCACGACGCAGGGAGAGCACGTCGGCGCCGGAGACGTCGAGCTCGACCGTCGTGACCGGCCAGCGGGAGAGCCGCCGGATCCGGTCGATGTTCGCCCCGTGCTCGGCGACGGCGGCCGACACCGCCGCCACGTGACGGGCCTCGAGCGGGGCGGCCATGACGACGACGGCCACCCGACCGGTGCGGCGGGGGGCGTTGTCGCCGCGGCCGACGGTGAGCGTCACCGTCATCCCGAGAGCCTCGCCGGCGCGGACGAGCCGGTCGACGAGCACGTTCTCGTCGGCCCCGGGGGCGAGCAGCACGGCCAGGGTGAGGTGCCCGCGCACCACCACCTGCTCGAGGTCGACCACCTCGGCTCCGACGCCGGCGGCCGCCTCGAACACCGCGCGGGTGACACCTGGCCGGTCGGGCCCGTTGAGCGCGACCAGCAGGGTCCGCTGCTCGGGGTCCGGCAGCGGGGGACGGTCGGGCTCGTCGGTGGGGGGCACGTCGGCAGGCTAACGAGCGGGGCCGCCCCGGTGGACTCGGGGCGGCCCGACCCGGCCGATGCGCGAGGTGGCGCGCGCCCTCAGACCCGAGCGGCGACCGCCTCGACCTCGACCAGCCACTCCGGCTCGAGCAGCTGCTGCACGACGACCGTGCGGGCGGCGAGGTGCCCGGCGAGATGGGCGCGGATGGCGGCCACGTTGGCGGGGTCGTCGTCCGCGGAGACGAGGAAGAACCGCAGCGACACCAGGTCCTCGTAGCCCATGCCGGCCGACCCGAGCACGGCGCCGAGGTGCGTCCAGATGTTCGTCACCTGCCCCTCGAAGTCGGCGGGCATGGTTCCACCGGAGGCGTCGTAGCCGTTCAACCCGCTGATGTGGAGCGTGCGCGCGTTCGGCGGCACCTCGACCGCGTGCGCGTAGTTGACGTACGGCGGGTACACCGTGCCGGGGTTGTGCACGACGTTGCGGCTCGCGCCGCCGGGCGGCTGGTCGGGTCGGGTCGTCATCCGGTGCGCACTCAGCCCGCGTGGGAGTCGCGCCAGGCGACCAGGTCGCGGATCGGCCCCGGGTCGTAGTCGGGACCGTTCAGCCCGACGGTGAACAGCCGCGTTCCCACGGCGTACAGCTCCTCGGCACCGGCGGCGTAGTCGGCGACATCCTCCGGGAGCCGGCCCGGCTTCGGCGAGACCCCGGCCGAGCGCTCGATCTCGCCCGGGTCGCGGCCCACCTCGGCGCACCACCGGTCGAGCACCTCATGCTTGTGCGCGATGGTCTCGGGGCCGCCGAAACCGTGCCAGATGTCGGCGTGCTCGGCGACGATGCGCAGCGTCTTGCGCTCACCGCCGCCGCCGACCAGCACCGGGATGTCGCGGGTCGGCGCCGGGTTGAGGGCGGCCCAGCGCTGCTTCAGGAGCGGCAGGTCACGAGCCAAGGCGTCGAGTCGGCCTCCTGCCGTGCCGAACTCGTAGCCGTACTCGGTGTAGTCGCGCTCGAACCACCCCGACCCGATACCGAGGACCAGGCGGCCCGGTCCGCCGTCGCGGGAGCTGATGTGGTCGACGGTGCGTGCCATGTCGGCGAGCAGCTGCGGGTTGCGGTAGCTGTTGCACGAGACCAGCGCGCCGATCTCGACCCGCTCGGTGGCCTCGGCCCACGCCGCGAGCATGGTCCAGCACTCGAAGTGGGGTCCGTCGGGCTCGCCGTAGAGCGGGTAGAAGTGGTCCCAGTTGAAGAGCAGGTCGACGCCGATCTCCTCGAGCTCGGCGCACGACCGGCGGATGTCGGCGTACGACGCGTGCTGCGGCTGGACCTGCGCGCCGATACGGATGGGGTGGTTGCTCACTTAGGTGACCTCCTGGCCTTTGCCGACGACGGTGATGCCGGACGGGGTGACCTCGAAGCCACGCGCCCGGTCGTGCTCGGCGTCGTACCCGATGCTGACTCCCTCGGGGACGACGACGTTCTTGTCGATGATCGCTCGTCTGATGCGGCAGCGCCTCATGACCTGGACTCCGTCGAGCACCACGCTGTCGTCGATCTCGGTGTAGCTGTGCACGTGCACGTCCGGGGAGATCACCGATCCGGTGACGCGGGCCCCCGAGATGACCACGCCGGGGGAGACCGCCGAGTTGAGCGCCTCACCGAACCGGCCGTGCATGCCGTGCACGAACTTCGCCGGCGGATACGGGCCGTAGGTGGTGAAGATCGGCCAGTCGTAGTTGTAGAGGTTGAAGACCGGGTGGATCGAGACCAGATCCATCTGTGCCTCGAAGTACGAGTCGATCGTGCCCACGTCGCGCCAGTAGCCGAGATCGCGCTCGGTTCCGCCGGGGATGACATTGTCGCGGAAGTCGTACGCGTTGGCGGCACCCTGAGCGACCAGCGCCGGCACGATGTCGCCGCCCATGTCGTGCTTGCTGCCCTCGGTCGTGGCGTCGGCGGTCACCGCGTCGACGAGCGCCTCGGCGGTGAAGACGTAGTTGCCCATGCTGGCGTAGATCTCGTCGGGGGAGTCGGGCAGACCGCCGACCTCGGCCGGCTTCTCGAGGAAGGCACGGATCCGTGCCGGGTCGTCGGGATGGACGTCGATGACGCCGAACTGGTCGGCAGTCGAGCGGGGCTGGCGGATCGCCGCGACGGTCACCCCGGCGCCCGACTGCACGTGCTGCTCGACCATCTGCGAGAAGTCCATCCGGTAGACATGATCGGCCCCGACCACCACCACGATGTCGGGCCGCTCGTCGGTGATGGTGTTCAGGCTCTGGAAGATGGCGTCGGCGCTGCCCTGGTACCACTCCTTGCCCATCCGCTGCTGGGCCGGGATCGGCGCCACGTAGTTGCCGAGCATCGTCGACATCCGCCAGGTCTTGGTGACGTGCCGGTCGAGGCTGTGCGACTTGTACTGGGTGAGGACGACGACCTTGAGGTAGCCGGAGTTGACGACGTTGGAGAGCGCGAAGTCGATGAGGCGGTAGATGCCGCCGAACGGCACGGCCGGCTTGGCGCGGTCCTGGGTGAGCGGCATCAGCCGTTTGCCCTCGCCGCCGGCCAGCACGATGACGAGCACCTTCGGACCACCGCTCCGGTACGCCATACGGTTCAACCTATTGGCTCGGCGGTCTCGTCGGGAGGCTGGGGCGTCACTAGGGTGCAGCACGTGCGGATCGACGTCCTGAGCAAGGAGTACCCACCGGCGGTCTACGGCGGGGCCGGCGTGCACGTCGCCGAGCTCGTGACCGCCCTGCGCCGGCGCGGCGACCTCGACGTCCGGGTCCACGCGTTCGGCGAACCCCGCGACGAGGACGGCACGACCGGCCACCCCGACCTGCCCGAGCTGTCCGCTGCGAACGCCGCACTGCGCACCCTCGGGGTCGACCTGCGCCTCGCCGCGGCCACCGAGGGGGCCGACCTCGTGCACTCGCACACCTGGTACGCCAACCTGGCCGGCCACCTCGGGTCGCTGCTCGGCGACATCCCCCACGTGCTCACCGCGCACAGCCTCGAGCCGATGCGGCCGTGGAAGGCCGAACAGCTCGGCGGCGGCTACCGGGTCTCGTCCTGGGCCGAGCGCACGGCGGTCGAGGCCGCGGATGCCGTCGTCGCGGTGAGCGCCGGCATGCGCGCCGACATCCTGCGCGCCTACCCCGGGGTCGACCCCGATCGGGTGCGGGTGGTGCACAACGGCATCGACTCGCAGCGGTGGCGGCGCGCGCGCGACGAGGATGCCGTGCGCCGTCACGGTGTCGACCCGGACCGGCCGAGCGTGGTGTTCGTCGGCCGGATCACCCGGCAGAAGGGTCTCCCGTACCTGCTCCGGGCGGCCGCGGGCCTGCCACCCGAGGTGCAGCTCGTGCTGCTCGCGGGCGCGCCCGACACCCCCGAGATCCTGGCCGAGGTCGAGCACCTGATCGGTGAGCTCCGGGCCACCCGCGACGGCGTCGTGTGGATCCCCGAGATGCTGCCGCGCCACGATGTGGTCGCCGTGCTCAGCGGTGCCACGGTGTTCGTGTGCCCGTCGGTCTACGAGCCGCTGGGTATCGTCAACCTCGAAGCGATGGCGTGCGAGCTGCCGGTCGTCGCGACGGCGACCGGCGGCATCCCGGAGGTCGTCGTCGACGGCGAGACCGGCTGGCTGGTCCACATCGAGCAGATGCCGGACGGCACCGGCACGCCGATCGACGAGCGCCGCTTCGTCGCCGACCTCGGAGCCGCTCTCGTCGATGCCGTGAGCGACCCGGCGCGGGCCGAGCGGATGGGTCGGGCCGGGCGAGCGCGTGCCGTGGAGTCGTTCTCCTGGACCCGAATCGGCGAACAGACGCACCAGGTCTACCTCGACGTGCTGAGGGGCCGCAGCCGGTCCGGGAGCGTCCGTTAGGGTCTGCCGTCATGAGTGACGTCAGGGTCTCCCGTCATGAGTGACGTCCTCGCGATGTCGGGTGTGAGCGTCGTCCGGAACGGCACGACGATCCTCGACGACGTCTCGTGGGAGGTCGAGGAGGGGCAGCGCTGGGTGGTGCTCGGACCCAACGGGGCGGGCAAGACCACCCTGCTCCAGCTGGCCGCCGCGCGGCTGCATCCCACCAGCGGGGTGGTCGGCCTCCTCGGTCAGGTGCTCGGCGCGGTCGACGTCTTCGACCTGCGCCCCCGGATCGGCCTGGCGTCGGCCGCGCTCGCCGATCGCATCCCCGACGGCGAGCGGGTCCGCGACGTCGTCGTCACCGCGTCGTACGCCGTCGTCGGGCGATGGCGCGAGACGTACGAGGACACCGACGAGCGGCGGGCCGCATCCCTGCTGGCCGGGCTCGGCGTCAGCCACCTCTCCGAGCGCACGTTCGGCACGCTGTCCGAGGGCGAGCGCAAGCGCGTGCAGATCGCCCGGGCACTGATGAGCAACCCCGAGCTGATGCTGCTCGACGAGCCGGCCGCGGGGCTCGACCTCGCCGGGCGCGAGGACCTCGTGCACCGGCTCGGCGCGCTCGCCGCCGACCTGTCCGCGCCGGCCATGGTGCTCGTCACCCATCATGTCGAGGAGGTGCCGCCGCACTTCACCGACGCCCTGCTCATGCGCCGCGGCCGGATCGTCGCCCAGGGGCCGGTGGAGCTCACCCTCACGCGCGACAACCTCGAGACCACCTTCGGCATGCGGCTCGAGGTCGAGACGCACGGCGGCAGGTACGCTGCCCGAGCACGCTGAACGACCCGCCGGCCGGCGTACCCGGCGTCTTCCCGCCGCAGCGTTCGCCGGCGGCCACCACCGGAAAGGGGCCCGCGATGGACTGGCTCACCGGTCAGGGCTGGCTCGCCTGGCTCGGCCTCGCCCTGGTGCTCGCCGCCATCGAGGCCGTCACGGTCGACTTCGTGTTCCTCATGTTCGCGGGTGGCGCGCTCGCCGGGGCGGTCGCGGCGGGCGCGGGCGCGTCGTTGCCGGTGCAGGTGGTGGCCGCCGTCGTGGCGGCGTGCCTGTTGCTCGCCGTGGTCCGACCGGTCGTACGGCGCAAGTTCGTCGACGGTCAGGTCGACCACCGGATCGGCACCTCCGGCCTGGTCGGCCGCGAGGCCCGCGTGCTGCAGGCCGTCACCGACACCGACGGTCGCGTCAAGCTCGGTGGCGAGACCTGGTCGGCGCGGCTCGCCTCCGGCGGGACTCCCGTGCTACCCGGCGACGCCGTGCGCGTCATCGCCATCCACGGTGCCACGGCCGTCGTCGCGCCGGTCCCGCCGCCCGCGTCCCCGGCCGACCCCATCCCCTGACCGCCGCCGCACCCTGACCACCGCCGCACCCGGAAGAGAGGCACCCATGCCCGACGGGCTGTTCCCCCTGATCGTCCTGCTCGTGCTCGCCGCGTTCGCGATCATCGTCCTGGTGCGCACGGTGCGCATCGTGCCGCAGCAGACGGCGCTGATCATCGAGCGCCTGGGCCGGTACTCCCGCACGCTCGAGGGCGGCATCCACTTCCTCGTGCCGTTCGTCGACCTGATCCGCGCCAACATCGACCTGCGCGAGCAGGTGGTGTCGTTCCCTCCGCAGCCGGTGATCACCAGCGACAACCTCGTGGTCAGCATCGACACCGTCATCTACTACCAGGTCATCGACGCCAAGTCGGCGGTGTACGAGATCGCCAACTTCATCCAGGGCATCGAGCAGCTCACCGTCACCACGCTGCGTAACGTCATCGGCTCGCTCGACCTCGAGCAGACCCTCACCAGCCGCGACCAGATCAACGGCCAGCTGCGCGGGGTGCTCGACGAGGCCACCGGCAAGTGGGGCATCCGGGTGAACCGGGTGGAGCTCAAGGCCATCGACCCGCCGATGTCGGTGCAGGAATCGATGGAGAAGCAGATGAAGGCCGAGCGCGACCGGCGCGCCGTCATCCTCAACGCCGAGGGCATCAAGGCCAGCCAGATCCTCACCGC
>JBOFLR010000076.1:0-15426 GCA_051657965.1 Dermatophilaceae bacterium | reverse complement strand
CAGATCGCCGCCGGCTGGCGCGGTGCCGACGGGGCGGAGCCCGACCCGCTGTTCGCCCGGGTCTTCCCGATGGACGTGCGTCCGCAGGCGCACGACATCATCCGCACCTGGCTGTTCTCCACCGTCGTCCGCTCGGTCCACGAGCACGGCACCGTGCCGTGGCGCAATGCCGCGATCAGCGGCTTCATCCTCGACCCCGACCGCAAGAAGATGTCGAAGTCCAAGGGCAACGTCGTCACCCCCGAGGACGTCGTGCGCCAGCACAGCGCCGACGCCATCCGGTACTGGGCGTGCAGCGGGCGGCTCGGCGCCGACGCCGCGTACGACGTGGGGCAGATGAAGGTCGGGCGGCGGTTGGCGATCAAGGTGCTGAACGCCAGCAAGTTCGCGTTGTCCTCCGGCGACCCGGGGGTCACGCACGACGGCACGACGCCGGCGGCCGCACCCGGCGGCGACGTCCCCCCCGACCTGATCACCGAGCCGCTCGACCTCGCCGTGCTGGCCACCCTGCGCGACGTCGTCGAGCGGGCGAGCGCCGGCTTCGAGACGTGGGACCACACCCGGGCACTCGAGGCCACCGAGGCGTTCTTCTGGACCTTCTGCGACGACTACCTCGAGCTGGTCAAGGACCGCGCCTACGGCGCACGGGGGGATGCCGCCGCGGCCTCCGCCCGGGCGACGCTGCGGCTGGCGCTGTCGGTCGTGCTGCGGTTGTTCGCGCCGATGCTGCCGTACGTCACCGAGGAGGTGTGGAGCTGGACGAATGACGGCTCGGTACACCGTGCGCCGTGGCCGGCCGTGGAGGAGCTGCCGGCCGGCGGCGACCCGGCGGTGCTCACGGCGGTGGCTGCCGGGCTCGCCGCGGTGCGGCGCGCGAAGTCCGAAGCCAAGGTCGGCATGCGTGCCGAGGTCCCGGCCGTCACCATCGTGGCACCGGCCGACCTGCTCGAGCGGATGACGCTCGCCGAGCACGACCTTCGAGCCGCGGGGCGGCTGACCGGCACGCTGACCACCGCGGTCGGCGAGGACGTCGCAGTGCACGATGTCGAGCTCCTCCCGGTGGTCAAGGCCCCCGCCGGCTGACCCCGGTCCCCGGCCCCCATCGGCCCGTCCCGGCTCGGGCTCTCCGGGCTGCGGTCCCCGCCTCGGCCCCTGCCGGCACGCCCCGGCCAGGTCCCCGTCGGCCGCCCCTCCTGGCCCTGCTTACGAGCCACTCGCCCAGGCCCTCGCCTGGGCCCCGCCTGCGGGCCCGAGCCTCGGTCCCCGGCCGGCGGACTGGCCTCATGCCGGGGCGGCTCCAAGAGCGGGACGGTAGGCGCGCGCAGTGACGCGAAGTTCGCCGGTCGGCCGCACGGCGAGCCAGGGGACGTCCCAGCCCGAGAGCTGCATCCGACGCTCGATCACGGCGTCCTGCCGGAGGCGGCTCACCCGACCCGACGCCGGGTCGTAGACGTCGAGCGCACGGTCGCCGTCGCCCGGGAGCACCAGCACGACGTGGCGCGGCACGGAGGGGCTGCCGACGTAGAGCAGCGCCGGCTCGCCCTCGGCGACCACGGTGACCAGCCCGTCGACCATCGCCGCCCGCCGGGTGACGGAGCCGGCCCGCCACAGCTGCATGCCGTACCGGGTGCCGCACCTCGCCGCCCCGAACTCGAGCTCGCGCCGCGCTCCCCATGGAGGGGTACCGAGCGCGCGCGGCCACGGCACGGTGAGCCGGCCCGAGGAGAACAGCCCGTTGGTGCGCCGCATCACCACCCGCTCGTAGGCGGCGAACCGCTCGGCCTCGGTGGCACCGTGCGGTGCGCCCGGCGGCCGCGGACGGCCGGTACGGATCCACGAGGCGAACACCGGATCGACATGCATCCGCGCGACGGTCAGACAGGCCGACCCGCAGGTGACCGGCGACTGCTGCATCGGACCGGTGTCACCTGCCCGCAACCGGTACACCGTCACCACGCACGCTGTCGCCGCGAGCCGGACCGGTGTGGTACCGCCATGGCGCGCCCGAGGACCTCGGCTCGGCCGTGGACGACGGCGGGCGATGTCCCCTGCCGGACGACGGTCACGCAGGCTCCCTGACGTTCTGGTGGGACCGGCGCTACTCAGGCGGAGCGCTTGCGCGGGGCGCGCTTGCGGCCCGTGGTCTCGGTGTCGGTGCGCACGATGGTGGGGTTGACGTTCTTCAGCACCACGTCGCGGGTGAGCTGCACCTTGGCGATCTCGTCGTCGCTCGGGACGTCGAACATCACCGGGAGCAGCACCTCCTCCATGATCGCGCGCAGCCCGCGGGCGCCGGTGCCGCGGGCGAGCGCCTGCTCGGCGACCGCCTCGACCGCGTCGTCGCTGAACTCCAACGCGACACCATCGATCTCGAACATCTTCTGGTATTGCTTGACGAGCGCGTTGCGCGGCTCGGTGAGGATCCGCACGAGCGCGGCGTTGTCGAGCGGGGCGACCGTGGTGATGACGGGCAGCCGGCCGATGAACTCGGGGATGAGCCCGAACTTCATCAGGTCCTCGGGCATGACCTCGTGGATCGACTCGGCGAGGTCCTTCGGGTTGTGCAGCTCGGAGCCGAAGCCCAGGCCCTTCTTGCCGTTGCGGGCCTCGATGAGCTTCTCGAGCCCGGCGAACGCGCCGCCGACGATGAACAGCACGTTGGTGGTGTCGATCTGGATGAACTCCTGGTGCGGGTGCTTGCGCCCGCCCTGCGGCGGCACCGACGCGGTCGTGCCCTCGAGGATCTTCAGCAGCGCCTGCTGCACCCCCTCGCCGGAGACGTCACGGGTGATCGACGGGTTCTCCGACTTGCGGGCGATCTTGTCGACCTCGTCGATGTAGATGATGCCGGTCTCGGCCTTCTTGACGTCGTAGTCGGCGGCCTGGATGAGCTTGAGCAGGATGTTCTCGACGTCCTCGCCGACGTATCCGGCCTCGGTGAGCGCGGTGGCGTCGGCGATGGCGAACGGCACGTTGAGCATCCGTGCGAGGGTCTGCGCGAGATAGGTCTTGCCGCATCCGGTGGGGCCGATGAGCAGGATGTTCGACTTGGAGATGTCGACGTGGTCGGCGTCCTTCTTGCCCCCCTCCCCCGCCTGGATCCGCTTGTAGTGGTTGTAGACCGCGACGGCGAGGGCTTTCTTCGCGACGTCCTGGCCTACGACGTACTGCTCGAGGAACTCGAAGATCTCGCGCGGCTTGGGCAGTTCGTCGAGCCCGAGCTCGCTGGACTCGGCGAGCTCCTCCTCGATGATCTCGTTGCACAGGTCGATGCACTCGTCGCAGATGTAGACGCCCGGGCCGGCGATCAGCTTCTTCACCTGCTTCTGCGACTTGCCACAGAAGGAGCACTTCAGCAAGTCACTGGTCTCGCCCACGCGTGCCACGGATGCACCCTTCTCCCTGCGGACATCTGCTGTGACGTTCACCTGCAATGACGGACAACGACGCCGACGCTACCCGTCGACGGCGGCCATCGCATCCATTCAAGCCCTCGTGCCGGGCGCGCGTCGCGCCCGTTCGCTGTCGGCGCAACGCCTGGCCCTCCTGCACCGTGACGACGAGCAGGCGGACGCCGTCGGCGTCATCCACTTGGGCGACGACCCGGCATCCGCCTGCTCGACGGACTCAGCGCCGCCGCGGCTCCGGTCGCTGGATCAGGCTCCCGTCGGCCCGGACCGGTACTCGGTCGCGCGCCGTGTCGCGCACGGCTGCAGTACGGTCCGGCGTGCTCGTGCCGGCCGCACCGGCCGCGGGTGGCCACGGGTACCCGCCGAGTGTGGCCAGGCTGGCCGGCCAGGCCTCGAAGCTGCCACTGACGTCGTAGAGCGTCTCGGTCGTGCCGGCGGCATTGAACACCTGATACCCGTTGGTGTCGCTGACCCCGGTCACCACCGCGTTGGGCCGGGTGGCTCCCCTGGCCAGGTTGAGGTTGCTCACCGGCGGGCGCGGGCCGGCATCCCAGACCGTGAGCCAGGTGGCCGCCGTCGGCCGGATGCCGGTGAGGTTGCCGGCGAGTGCCCAGGTGTCCCATCCGGCGACCGATGCCGGCGCCTGGACCCGGGTGGCGACTGCGGTGCCGACGCTCGGCGCGCCGGTGTCGGAGCGCGTGTCGAGCACCCGCTGGGGCGTCAGCGACCGGAACCGCAGGCCGGGGTCGGCCTCGCTGAACGTGCCGTAGAACCCGACCACGTCGACGATGACGTGGGTCGACGCGCTGCCCGAGTTGGCGATCCAGAACGTCGGGTAGATGCCGCCGTCCACGGTCTGCCGAGGTGCGCGCACGGTGACCAGGTTGGGCACCGTCGACCCCGCGGTGTAGTTGAGGCTCGACGTGTTCGGCGCGGCCACCGGCTCGGTGGGCACCGCGGAGAGGAAGCCCGACCCGGTCGGGCCGGTGGCGGTGAGGTTGACGACGAAGCCGGTGATGCGCGCGTCGTACCCGGGGAAGCTCACGCTGACCGGGAAGTACTCATCCGGCCCGAGCCGTTCGCCCCAGTCGCTGCGCGAGTCGAAGACCCGCTCCGGCACGGCCGGGAAGAAGTCGGTGCCGGTGCTGGCTATCGCGACGTCCTTGGCGTACCAGCCGACCAGGTCGGCGATCAGCTGCACCGAGCCGGCCTCGTTGTAGAAGCTCACCGTCCCGGCCGGTCCGACCGGCACCGTCACGAGGTTGGCGCCGGTGAAGCCGCGGGTGAGGTTCAGGCTCGAGACGCTCGGCCGGGTCGTGCCACCCGGGTAGACCGAGACGAACGAGCTGCCGGTCGCACCTGTCGCGGTGACGTTGAGCACCACCGAGCCGACGCCGGTGGCCGGGACGCCCGAGGCGCCGGCGACCTTGAGGGTGACGGTCGAACGGGCGCCCACGGCGCCGCGCCGCACGCCCACGCCGGAACGGGTGTCCATGACCCGCCCCTCACGGGCCACGTACTGCCCACGCTCCGAGACCCGCGGGGTGCTGGACGTGAGGGCGGTGCCGCTCGACGCGCCGTCGGCGGTGCCGATGACGAGATGCTCCGTGACGGTCGCCGGGGTGGTGCCGCGCGGGGTGGCCGCCACGGTGACCCGGCAGGTCTCGAGGTCGCCGAGCGTCGTCCCCGTGCAGGAGTCCCGGCCGGAGGTGAGGACGAAACCGTCCTCCTCCGCGGCCGACGCGATCGCGACGGTGTCGATCGCCGGGGTCTGCGTGCCGTGGCCGGTGACGACGACGTCGTAGGGGGCGTTGGACTCGCCGACGTACGGCGAGCTCCACTGGTGCTGCTCCACGACGTCGATGCCTCCGTAGGGCACCGCCGAGGCGTACCGGACCTGGCCCGAGCGCTGACCGTCGCAGTTACCCGCCCAATCCAGCGCCACGGCGGCGGGCGCGCCGCCGCCGTCGAACGTCAGCTCGCGCACCGTCACCAGGCCGGAGACCGAGCAGGTGCCGGTGCCGTCGCCGACCACCACCGAGAACGACCCACCCGGCGAGACGGCGTGCTGGCCGCTCGTCGGCAGCACCGCGTTCCCGCCCGAGGCGGTGAATCGCACCTCGGAGTCGCTGGCGGCTGCAGCCTGGTCACCGGTCACCGTGATGCTCGTGGTGGTTCCGCTCGCCGTGATCGTGGCGTTCGATTCGTCGTCGACCCACGCGTTGCTCGTCTCCGTGCCGGTCGTCACGATGGCACCGCCCGCAGCCGCGGCCGCCTCGGCAGGCACCGCGAGTGCCACGCCCCCTGCCGTCACGGCCGTGGCCGCGACCAGGGCGCCCCAACGCGCCCCGGCTCCTCGTCCCTGCATGGCTGTCCCTCTTTCGGTGGTGGCGGGCGGCACGCCTGATGCGCGACACCGGATTCGGACGAACTGTATGGCCCCGGCCGGCGGCGTGACCGACGATTCGCGCGCCGGCCCGCAGTTCCGCGGCCGGTCCGGCCGAACGGCGGATGCCGCCCGTCCCGGAAACGAGGTGAGCCACCCCGGAACGAGGCGGGCGGCATCCGTGTCGACCGACGCCGACGGCGTCAGCACCGCGACGCCGTCGGGCGTGGGACCGGCAGGGCGGGCCGAGATCGGGCGGCGTCAGTACCGCCGTACCGTCGGATGTTCGACCCGGCGCATCTCGCCCAGGTCGGGCGCCCTGGCCTGGCCGGCGCCACGGTCGGCGACATCGGCGTCGGTGTGGCCCGCCGTGGACGGCAACGGCACGCCGGCGAGGGTGTCGCGGCTCGGCGGCCACTGCTCGAAGGTGCCGGTGACGTCGTAGAGCGTGTCGGTGGCGCCGACGTGGTTGTACAGCGTGTACCCGCGTCGGTAGCCCGTACTGATGCCGGTCCACACCGCGTTCGACCGGGTGACGCCTTTGGTGACGTTGAGGCTGCTCACCGGCGGCCGGATGCCGCCGCCCCACATCGTCAGGTAGGTCGACGCGCTCGGCGTGACGCCGGTGAGGTTGCCGACGAGCGCCCGGGTCTCCCGCCCGAGCATCGACGGTGGTGCCGGCACGTGGGTGTCGGTGTTCGCGCCGACGGACGGCACGCCGAGGTCAGACCTCGTGTCGAGCACCCTGGTCGGAGCGAGCGACCGGAACCGCAGGCCCGGCTCGGTGTACCGCCCCATCGTGGCGTAGTAGCCCACGACGTCGATGACGACGTGCGTCGACGCGCCACTGGAGTTGGCGATCCAGAACGTCGGATAGCTGCGGCCTGCGGACGCCTTCTGTGGGGAGCGGACAGCCACGAGGTTGGCGACCGTGCTGCCGCGTGCGTAGTTCAGGCTCGACGTGGTCGGAGCCGTCGTCGGCTTGTCCGGCACCGCGGATAGGTAGCCGGACGCGGTCCCGTCGGTCGATGTGACAGTGACGGCGACGGCGGTGATCCGGGGGTCGGCATCGCCGACCCTGATCGGGAGCCTGAAGTACTCGCGGGGTCCCAGCTTTCTGCCACCCCAGTCGGTGCGCGAGTCGAAGATCCGCTCCGGAGCCGCCGGAAAGAAGTCGGAGCCCACCTCAGCCATGGTGACGTCCTCGGCGTAGTAGCCGACGAGGTCGGCGACGAGGTGCACCGAGCCGGCGTGGTTGTACAACGACACGGTGCCCGCCGCGCTGAGCGGCACGGTAACGAGGTTCGACACGGTAGCGCCAGGAGTCGTGTTGAGGCTGGACGCGTTCGGTCGGCGCGTGCCGCCGGGGTGGACCGTGACGAAGGAAGTCGTCGTGGCGCCGGTAGCGGTGACGTTGAGTACCACCGCGCCGGCGCCAGTAGCCGGGACCCCGGACTTCCCAGCCACCTTGAGGGTGACGGAGCTGCCCGCGCCGACGGGAGACCTGCGTCCGTCCGTCCGAGACCGGGTGTCCATCAGCCGGCTCTCCACGGCCACGAACTGGCCACGGGCCGAGATATCCATCAGCAGGTGCCCGAGCGCGGTCCCGCTGCGCTTGCCTTCACTGTGCGGATGACGAGGTAGTCGATGCGGTCGTCCTGCTCGATGGTGCGGGGCGCTGAAGCGACGGTGACCCGGCAGGTCTCTGTATGGCCGAGGGCCGCCCCGGTGCACGAGTCCGTGCCATGCATGATGACGAAGTTGCTCGATGCCGCGTCGGCGACTTCGACGCCGTGGATGGCCGGGGCCTCGGTGCCGTGCCCGGTGACGACCACGTCATACGGCGCGTTGACCTCACCGACGTACGACACCATCTCCCAGCGGTGCCCGTACTCGACGTCGATGCCGCCGTAGGGCACGTCGGAGTTGACCCGGACCTGACCCGACCGCTGGCCGTCACAATCACCGGCCCAGTCCAGCGCCATAGACGCCACCTGTCCGTCGTCGGTGAAGGCCAGCTCCCGGATGACGATCCGGCCCTCCAGGTCGCACAGGACCCAGGGAGCGGCGAACACCTGAAGGGTGACCGGGGTGAATGCCCCGACGTCGTACTCTCCGGTCACGAGGTCGGTGACACCGGCCCACGCACGGAGATCGATCGACGAGCCCCATCCCGACGAGTTCGATTCCGTCGGGCCCGGCCGATCTCCACGGAGACTCACGTACTCACGCCCGCTGCGCACGGTCATGGTCGCGTTGCTGTCGTCGGCGACCGAGGCCTGAGTCGTCGCGTCCCCTCGCACGACGATGGCGTTCGCCCGTGCCGGGGCAGCCTCGGCCGGGACCGACGCGGCGGCGCCGGTCGTCACTGCGACTGCGGCCAGGAGGGCAGCCAGTCGCACCCGGGCTCGTCGTGCCGGCATCGTCGTTCTCCCACGTGTCGTCCGCCGGCCCGCAAAGCGTCCACGACGCCGGATGTCGCAGCGACAGTAGGCCGCTCGATCCACCGCGCGGCGCCGATCGACGGGACTCCGGCCGTACGACCGACGGGACGACGACGTACGGACAGCTCGCGCGGTACGGATGGCCGGCGAACGAGTCGATGGCCGGACGGTCGAACCAGCACGTCGGATCGGGCCGGCACGCGGATCAGGACGCGGGTACCGCCGGGGCGTCCGTCATGATCCGCGTGACCTGCGGCATCCGGGCCGAACGGCGGATGCCGCCCGCTGCGAGGCATCCGCCGTCAGAGCCGGAACACCTGCGGCAGCTGGGCCAGCCGGCCGTCGGCGGGCGCCGGAACGCGGTCACGCATCGCCTCGCGGCGCTGCAGCGCCGCCGGGTCGCCCGGGGACCACGGGTACCCGCCCAGGGTCTCCAGGCTGGCCGGCCAGGCCTCGAAGCTGCCCCCGACGTCGAGGACGGTCTCGGTAGCGCCCGAGGCGTTGAAGACCCGGTAGCCGAATGCCCCGTTCAGCCCGGCGACCACGGCGTTCGGGCGCGTGGCACCCCAAGCCAGGTTGAGCGTGCTCACCGGGGGGCGCGGGCCCTCGTCCCAGAGCGTGAGCCAGGTGGGGGCGGTCGGCCCGATGCCGGTGAGGTTGCCCGACAGGGCCCAGGTGTCCCAGCCCCCGACACTCGCCGGCGCCGGCACCGGGGTGGCGACTCCGCTGCCGACGCCCGCCACCCCGAGGTCGGAACGGGTGTCGAGCACACGCTGCGGCGGGAGCGGGCGGAACCGCAGGCCCGGTGCGGAGTCGAGTGGCGTCGCGTAGACGCCGACGACATCGACGACGACATGTGTCGAGGCGCTTCCCGAGTTGACCACCCAGAAGCGGGGGTACTGCCCGGTGCCACCGAGCTGCACGGTCGACGCCGCGACGGTCGCCAGGTTGGCCACCGTGGCGCCGCTCGGGTAGTTGAGGCTCGAGGTCGCCGGCATGCTCGACGGCCGGGCCGGCACGAGGGACAGGAAGCCTGCACCGGTCGAGCCGGTCGCCGTGACGTTGACGACGAGGCTGGTGATCCGCCCTTCGTAACCCGGGTAGTCGAGGGTCACCGGGAAGTACTCACGTGGGCCCAGCCGCCGGTTCCGCCAGTCGGAGCGCGAGTCGAACACCCGCTCCGGCACGGTCGGGAAGAAGTCGGCGCCGAGGGCGGCCGACCGCGGTCCCTTCGCGTACCAGCCGACGACATCGGCGACGAGATGCACCGCCCCTGCCGCGTTGTAGAAGTCCACCAGCCCCGACTCTCCCACCGGCACGGTCACGAGATTGGCACCGGCAAAGCCGCGGGTGAGGTTCAGGCTCGACACGGTCGGCCGTGCGGTGCCGCCGGGGTACACCGAGACGAACGAGCTCTCGGTCGCGCCGACCGCGGTGACGTTGAGCACCACCGAGCCGATTCCCGACATCGGCAGCCCCGCCGTGCCGTGGACCTGCAGGCTCACCGTCGACCGGGCGCCGAGGGCACCGACGCGCACCCCGGTGCCGGTCCGGGTGTCCATCAGCCGGGTCTGAGCCACCGTCACGTACCGGCCGCGCTCCGACACCTCGCGCTGGGCATACTGCAGCGCAGTCGCACTCGACCGGCCGTCGCCGGTCTCGAGCACCAGCCACTCGGGCTGGTCCGCCGGCGGACCCGAGCGAGCAGCGGCACCGACCGTGACCTCGCACGTCTGGAGGTGGGCAAGAGTCACCCCGGTGCAGCTGTCACCCTGGTGCATGACGACGAAGCTGTCGGTTGTTGCAGCGGACGCGATGTCGACCGACTCGACGGCCGACGCCTGCGTGCCGTGGCCGGTCACCACGAACGAGAACGGGTCGGTGACCTCGCCGATCACCGCGGTGCTCCAGCTGTAGAACTCCCGCACGTCGATGCCGCCGTACGGCACCGCCGACGCGATCCGCACCTGGCCGTGCCGTTGGCCGTCGCAGTCTCCCACCCAGTCGAGCGCCATCGTGGCCGGCAGGCCGGCGTCGGTGAAGGTCAGCTCGCGAACGGTGACCGAGCCGTCCAGAGAGCAGGTGACGGTCTCGCCGGTGATCACGAGGGTGAGCGCTGCGCCGGCGCCGACGGGGTGCTGGCCCGAGGTCGGCAGCTCGGGTCCGGTGGTGCCGAACGTCGCCGACGCGGGCAGCCCGAACACGACGGAGCTGCGGACGGACGCCTCCTGGCGGGTGCCCGAGACGGCGAACGAGGCGTTGGAGTCGTCGTCGACCCAGGCGTTCGCCCCGGCGGTACCGCTCATCACGATGGCCGTGGCACTCGCCACCGACGCCTGAGCGGGCACGGCGACCGTTGCGGTGGCTCCGGTCATGGCCGCAGCGATGGCGACGGTGATAGCGCGTGCCCGTGCTGGTCGTCGCTGCATCGTCGGCCCTCTCGCTGCTCGTCGGTCGACGGCGGGAGGGCCCCTGCAGCACCCGGACGTCGGCGAGACGATACGCCGCCACCCGGTCCGGCGTCCGGGGACCGATGTGGACTCCGACGGTCGGCGCGTGGTCTTGGCCGAACGGCGGATGCCGCCCGCGCTGGTGCACGAGCGGCATCCGGGGAGGTGCGGCTCGTCATCCGGCCGGGATGACGAGCCCAGCACCCGGGTCAGACCAGGCTGGCCTTGCGGGAGGCGAGCACCTCGTCGATGAGGCCGTACTCCTTCGCGGCCTCGGCGGAGAGGATCTTGTCGCGCTCGATGTCGCTGCGGACCTCCTCGACGGAACGGCCGGAGTGCCGGGCGATCGTCTCCTCGAGCCACCCACGCATCCGGATGATCTCGTTCGCGGTGATCTCGAGGTCGGAGGCCATGCCCCCGGTGCCCTCGATCGCCGGCTGGTGGATGAGCACCCGGCTGTTCGGCAACGCGAACCGCTTGCCGGTGGCGCCGGCGCCGAGCAGTACCGCTGCAGCCGAGGCCGCCTGCCCGATGACGAAGGTCTGCACGTCGGGGCGGATGTACTGCATGGTGTCGTAGATCGCGGTCATCGCCGTGAAGGAGCCGCCGGGGCTGTTGATGTACATGAGGATGTCGCGGTCGGGGTCCTGCGACTCGAGCACGATCAGCTGGGCGATGACGTCGTCGGCGGAGGCGTCGTCGACCTGCACGCCGAGGAAGATGATGCGGTCCTCGAAGAGCTTGGTGTACGGGTCGAGCCGCTTCATGCCGTACGAGGTGCGCTCCTCGAACTGCGGCAGGATGTAGCGGCTGCTGGGGCCGGGCACGTGCAGCCGGCCGGTCACGGTGGCGTCCATGGTCTCTCTCTCAGGTCTCTCGGGCCGGTGTCAGTCGGCGGTGACCGGGTTGTCGCGGCCCGGGCCGGCCATGTCGGCGCGGGTGATGACGTGGTCGACGAAGCCGTACTCCTGGGCCTCCTCGGCGGTGAACCAGCGGTCGCGGTCGGAGTCCTTCTCGATCTGCTCGACATCCTGGCCGGTGTGCTGCGAGATGAGCCCGGCCATCTGCTTCTTGATGTGCAACAGCTGCTCGGCCTGGATCTTGATGTCGGATGCCGTGCCGCCGATGCCGCCGCTGGGCTGGTGCATCATCACCCGCGCGTGCGGGGTGGCGTACCGCTTGCCGGGCGTGCCGGCCGAGAGCAGGAACTGGCCCATCGAGGCGGCCATGCCCATGGCGACCGTGGCGACGTCGTTGGGCACCCACTGCATGGTGTCGAAGATCGCCATGCCCGCCGTGACCGAGCCACCCGGGCTGTTGATGTAGAGCCAGATGTCCTTGGCGGGGTCCTCGGCGGCGAGCAACAGCATCTGGGCGCAGATCGCGTTCGCGTTGTCGTCGCGCACGTCGGAGCCGAGGAAGATGATGCGCTCCTTGAGGAGCCGGTTGTAGATATGGTCGTCGAGGCCGGTCTGGCCGTTCGGCCCGGCGGCGACGATCTCGCTGCTGCTCACGCTGGGGTCGCTCCTGACGTGGTGGGTTCGGGTGCGTCTCTGATCGAGTCTGTCTCGTTGGTCAATCTGGTCAACGACCCTAACGTCCGCCTCGCGCAGGGCTACTCCCGGCCGGAACGGTGTTCGCCCTCAGCACAACGATGTCGACTCCGGCCATGCGCCGATCGGGCGCCGAGCACGGCGACGGAAGGTGCCCTAGGCGTGGCCGGTCGTGTCCCGATCCCCCGTACGACGCCATGTGGTTGTCGTACGACGATGCTCAGCTTCCGGGTCCCTGGGATCGAGGCGACCGAAGCGTAGGTCTGGGCGGAGCGGCTGGGCGTTCCACCGGCTGCTGACCACGCCAGCTGGTGACTCCGCCTGCCGTCGATCTCATCGCCGGTTGACGCCACAGGCTGTCCGTACCGTGAGCTGTCGACGCCACGAGCCGGCGCTGTCGACGCCACGAGCCGTCGACGGTGTGCTGTGGCGTCAGGGGCATCTCATCGACTCAGGAGGCTGCTGCGTCATCAGGGGTGTACAACGCCAGGACTACGCGGGATGCCGCTGATCCCGCGAGGGGGAGGGTGATCGTGGTCGGAGCGACGGCTCGCGCACCGCGGGCACGACGGCCAGCGCGAGCAGCGCGAGGGTGCCGACCACGGCGAGCGAGCGCAGCACCCCGACCGCGTCGCCGAGCAGACCGAGCAGCGGTGCGCCGGCGAGGAACGCGCTGTAGCCGATGGTGGCGACCACCGACATCCGGGCCGCCGCGCGTGCGGGGTCGTCCGCCGAGGCGCTCATCCCCACCGGGAAGCCGAGTGCGGACCCGAGGCCCCACACCGCCGCCCCGACGAACGCCGCGACCGGCCCACCGAGGATGACGAGCGCCGCACCGCCCGCCGCCAGGGCGAAGCTCACCCGCAGCACGAGCACCCGGCCGTGAGCGTCGATCAGCCGCGTGCCGAGCAGCCGCCCGAGCGTCATCAGGGTGAGGAAGGTCGCGAAACCGAGCACGCCTGCCCAGGTGGGCAGCTCGTAGCCCTCGACGAGCG
This sequence comes from Dermatophilaceae bacterium, assembly GCA_051657965.1. Taxonomy (GTDB): domain Bacteria; phylum Actinomycetota; class Actinomycetes; order Actinomycetales; family Dermatophilaceae; genus JBOFLG01. The sequence goes on along the minus strand of JBOFLR010000076.1, from coordinate 2,188 downwards.
CGACGGCGAGCCAGTCGTTGGCGGTCCCCTCGGTGAACGCCGCGGCGAAGACCACGACGCCGATGAGCAGGGTGCGGGGCTCGAGCCACGCCGAGCCGACGCGCGGAGGCGGCGGGGCGGCATCCGCGTCGTCAGCGACCGGCGACTTCCCTCCGCCGGTGGGCTGCTCGGCGTCGTCGGGCAGGAAGCGGCGCACCGCCCAGAACACCAGGCCCGCACCGAGCGCGACGACGCCGAGAAGGTGGATCGTCAGTGGCACCTCCGCCCAGGACATCCCGGACCCGGTGAGCGCCCCGACGACCGTGCCGCCGCTGTACGCCGCGTGGAAGTGCGGCATCACCGCCCGGGCGAGGCCACGCTCGACCTCGGCACCCTCGAGGTTCATCGCGACATCCCAGACGCCGTTGCCCAGCCCGACGACGAACAGGGAACCCGCGGCCGCCCAGCGCGAGCCACCGCTGTCGACGACCGCCCCGAAGAGCAGCACCCCACCGAGGGTCAGCGCTGCAGCTGCGGCGACGGTGCGGGCGGCGCCGAAGCGCTGCGTGACCCGGCCCGCCAGCGGCAGCCCGACGACCGCGCCGATGCTGACGCCGACGAGGGTGGTGCCCAGTTCGCCGGCCGAGAGATCGAGAGCCACCTTGGTGTCGGCGATCCGCGAGGCCCAGGACGCGAACCCGGCGCCGGACAGGGCGAAGACCACGAGCACCGCCGCCCGCGCGCTGGCGATGCGCTCGACGGTGCCCGCCTCAGGCCGGGTCGCGGTCATACGTCGGACCTTCCCTTCAGATGGCGGCCGATGGTGTGACGGAGGCCGACCACGGCACGGGACCGCCGGCACCCGGTGTCGACCCGAGATGTGAGCCTCGGTCTCGGCATCGCTGGGTCGAATCGATTCGACCGAATCGATTCGATAGTCTGCCTCCCATGAATGCGTCGCGTCAAACGCACGGTGACTCGAGCACGGTCGACGCCCGGAACTCGAGCACGACCGGCATCTCAGGCTCGGGGACGGCTGGCACGCGGGTCGATGCGGTCGCGCTCGGCAGCATCGCCGCCGCACGCCGCGAGGGTCGCGTCATCCGTCGTCCGGATGCCGTCGCCGCGGTCGGGCCGTGATCGGCGACCCAGGGCGGATGACGCGGCGCCCCACGCTGCGCGACGTCGCCGACCGGGCGAAGGTCTCGACGTCGACGGCATCCCTGGTGTTCAGCGGCAAGGGGCCGGTGGCCGCGTCCACCGCGGATCGAGTGCGTGCCGCCGCTGCCGAGATCGGGTTCCACGGGCCCGACCCGCTCGCCTCGTCGCTCCGCCAGCGCCGGGTCGCCACCGTGGCGGTCGTCGTCGACGGTCCGTTGCGCAACGCCTTCCGCGACCCGTTCGCGCTCGCGGTGCTCGACGGTGTGGCCGAGGAGCTCGACGCCGCCGGGCGCACCATGCTGCTGGTGGCGCAGCCTCCACGCGACCCGGGGCGGGCGGTCGCCCAGCTGGCCATGCAGGCCGTCGACGCGGCGGTCTTCCCGTTGTGCGGCGCGCGAGACAACCCGCTCGTCGCCCACCTCGGCGCCCGCGGCATCCCCATGGTGGGCAGCGGCGCGCCGCTGGACCCGCTGGTGGTGCACGTGCTCACCGACGAGGCGGCCGCGCAGGCTCTCACGGCCCAGCACACTGCCGACCTCGGCCACGAGCGCCTGGGCCACCTCGCGATGCCCCTATCCCCTGGTGCCGCGGCCGGGCCGGTCTCCGCGGCCGACCTCGCTGCCGCGGTCTACCCCGACGCGGCCGGGCGCGTGGAGGGCTTCCGTCGTGTCGCCGGAACCGGGGCACCGATCGTGCAGGCCGACGACCTCACGGTGCGGGCCGGCGAGGTGGCGGCGGGCATGCTTCTCGACCTGCCCGCCGACCGGCGACCCACAGCGATCGTCGCCCAGGCCGACCTGCTCGCCGCCGGCGCGGTGCGTGCGGTCGAGGCACGCGGCCTGCGGGTGCCGGATGACGTGTCCGTCACCGGGTTCGACGGCGTCGACCTGCCCTGGCTCGACCACACCTTGACCACCGTGCTCCAACCGGGAGCGGAGAAGGGGCGGCGGCTGGGGAGGCTGCTGCGCCGGGTCCTCGAGGGCGGCGCAGTGAGCGACGAGCCCTTCCCGGTGCGACTCCAGATCGGGACGACGACGGCACCTCCGCG